>DAOWGL010000075.1 GCA_030637455.1 Candidatus Nitrosopumilus sp.
GGATGTATCAATCAGAGCTGAAATGTTAGAATTGATGCAAGAGTTACAGAAAAAATACAACATTTCGTTTATCTATATCACACATGACTTGGCTACTGCCAGATATTTTGGTCAAAGAATAGGAATTTTGTATATGGGTAAAATTGTTGAAATCGGACCAATCAATCAAGTGTTGGTAAACCCCAGACACCCCTACACTCAAGCATTAATGGATGCAATTTCAGAGCCTGATCCGGACAATCTACACAAAGATAGAAAAATTAGAATCAATGACCCATTAGATATTGACGTGTATCAAGGATGCAGATTCAGAGCAAGATGCCCATACGCCATTGAAAAATGCATAGAAGAGCCAACATTAGAAGAAAATAATGCAGATCATTACTCAGCCTGTTTTGTGAAACTAGACTAGGAAGTTTTCATTGAAGGGATTCGTTTATCTTTGTAAGTAACAACATGTGATACCCCATTCTTTGGAAATACACCATAGATCAATTTTGCTTTCTGAATTACAGAATCTTTTAGAGACACCATAATGAATTGACTTTCCTTGGAACGTTCTTCCAAAATTTTTGCCAATCTTTCGGAGTTTGGTGCATCAAGGTGAGCATCAACTTCATCAAAGAGATAGAATGGAGATGGTTTTAGTTTTTGTAATGCCAGAACAAACACAATTGCAGCTAGTGTTTTCTCACCACCACTAATTGATGTAGATTCCCTTTTTGGCTTATTTGGGAATTGAATTAAATATGAAATTCCAGAGTTGAATATATCATCTTCATTTTGCAATTCTAGCCATGCATTACCATTAGTCATTTTATTGAAAATTAAACGAATTTCTTTATCGACTGTATCAAATGCATCCAAGAAGGTTTGCCGTTTATCTTTTTCAATATCTTCAATGAATTTAACAATAGAATTTCTTTCAGCTTCAAGAGAATTCTTTCTTGTAGACATGGAACGGTATCCATAAGACACTTCAAGATATGTTTCAGGAGCTTTGGCATTTAATGCATTTAGAGAAGATAATTCAGTAGTCAATCCATGTACAATCGATTCAACATCAAATGTTTCCATGTCTTTATCAAATCCAAACGCAGATAGGATTTGTTGTAGTTTAGATTCTTTTTCAACTAATTCACGAAGATCACGAGTGAGGGAATCAGTTTGACGTTCTATGGTATTGATTTGTTTAGTTGATTCTTTATCTTTTTCTGATAATACTTTGAGTTTATCATCAAATTCTGTAATATGTCCAATGGATGAACCAGATGTAGAAATGAGCTCTTGTTCTTTTTCTCTTAGTTGTACAAGTATTTCATTTTTTGATTCCTTTTGAGTTTCAAGTTCCTTAATTTTGGTTTCTAATTCTTGTTGTTCTAATTTCAATGAATCTTCCTCTTCATGAAGGCGGTTAGATTGTGATTTTTCTCTATTATCCTGAGTTTCCATAGTTGTAAATTGTGATTCTTTATCACGATACTCATTCACAATCGCAGTATGTAATTTTTCGATATCTATTTTTTTAAGATTAATTCTTTGTAACTCACTTGCAATTCGAGATTGTTCCCCACCAGCATAGTTTTGTTCAACAATAGAAATTCTATCATTAAGAGAGTCAATGTGAGACTCATTAGTACTAATTTCTGATTCAATGATATTATTTCTAATAGTTAAATCAGAAACCCTCTTTGCTAATTGTTGTTTCATGTTAAGAGCAGATGAGATTCTAGATTTTAAGTTAGAATGGTTTTCAGTTGCAGAAGATAAAGATTGTTCAGATAATGAAAGTCTATCAGTATTTGATTGAATATTATTTTCTAATTTTTTAATTTCTTGTTTTCTGTTTAGCATCACCTTTTTGACCAAACTAATTGATTGGAACAAGCCATCAATATCACTACTTAGAGAAATTAATTTTGTTAGTTTTGAGATTTTGGAATTATTATCAATTATTACAGTACCCCCTTTGGCTTCAAAGAACTCACCACCAATAGTCACGGCCTTGTAACCAGATTGAGACAGATTGTATGCAGATTCCCTAGTCTCAGTAAGCACGACATTTCCAAACAGGAAGGTTTTGAGCGCAGAATAAGCAGGATCACATCTCACATTATCAGACAAGACTCCCAACACTCCAGGTTCTTTTGGAATAGTTAGTTTGAATTTTGGAATTGAATCAAGTGGAATAATTTTTAGTTTTGGGAGTTTTTTGGCTCTTGCAACTTCAGCAATTCCAAGTAATGTTGCAAAGTCATTAACAACAATTGCTTTAATCCAATCAGAACTTACTGCTAAAACAGAACGCTCATATTTTTTATCCCATGAAATCATTTCATATACGAATCCTACAATGCCAAGACTTTCTGCATCTTCTTTTAATTTTGCAACAGTGTAATCCTCATGCATGAATCCTTTTACAGTTTTAATTTTTGATTCATAACGTGTTGCTTGTTGATCTGATTTTTCAATTATTTGTGCCCATTCATCCATATCATTAAGAATGTTAGATTTTTTTGTTTGATATTTTTTAATTCTAGATTTTAATTCGGTAATTGTAGCACCATTATTTTTTATTAGAGATTCTAATTGAGAGTTTGCCACACTTAATTCTTCAATTGCAGATTCTGTTTCAGTTAGTTTAGTAGAATTAGTTTCAATAATTTTTTTAGATTGTTCTTTTTCATGCTGTATTTTAGAGAATTTTAATTTTGCAGCATTGAGTTGTACATTAAGTATTTTAATTTTTTCATCAATTTCAGATTTTTTGCTAGCAGCTTCTGATTGTTCTGCTAAAACTTTTTGTCTTTGAGAATCTACTAATTCAAGTTCTTTACCAATATTATTTTTCTTTTCGTTTGTTTCTTGTATTGATTCTTTTATTTTTTGAATTTGAGTGTCAATATTATTTCTAGCATCATCAATTGATTCTAATTCCATTTTTAGTTCAGGGATTCTTGCAGTAATTCTTTCAATTCTTTTTTGAGATGCAGATATTGCACTGTTGTGAATTTCATATTGTTCCATAGCAGCAGCAATTTCAGTATCTAATGCAGATTTTGTTTGGTTGTAACTATTAGCTTCTCCCATCAATTTTGATCTTTCAGTTTCAAGGGATTCAATTTCGGTTCTCAGAATAGCCCTTTCTTCATCAAATTTTGTCACCTCTGCAGTTAAAGTGTGCAAAGTGGTCTCTTTGGAGACCTTTTGACTACTAATGACTTTCATTCTATTGGCAGCATCTATTGCTTTGTAGCGATTTA
>DAOWGL010000027.1 GCA_030637455.1 Candidatus Nitrosopumilus sp.
AAATGTTTGTTTTTCTTCATCATTTAGGTCTAATTCAATAATTTTCTCTACCCCTTTCTTTCCAATTACTGCTGGAACTCCAATTGTTACATCTGAATGACCATATTCTCCATCAAGATATGTTGCAACTGGAATGACTTGTTTCCTATCTCTTACAACTGATTCTAGAATTGCAGAAATTGCATTACCTGGAGCATGAACTGTAGCACCTTTTAATTCAATTACTTTTGCTGCCACTTGTTTTGTATTTAGAACTAATTCATCCAATTTTTCTTTTGGAAGAAAAGATGATAACGGAATTCCTGATACAGATGAAAATCTTGGTAAAGGTAACATGTTTTCTCCGTGTTCACCAATTACTAATGCTCTGATTGAATCACGTGAATGTCCAGTTGCTTCATGAATAAACTGTCTAAATCTTGATAAATCTAACATTCCACCCATGCCGAATACTCTACTTCTATCAAATCCTGAAACCTTGTAAGTAATGTAAGCCATAGGATCTAATGGATTAGTAACTGGAATTATCATAGAGTCATCTGCATATTTTTTTACATTTTCAACCACACTTTTTACAATTGATGCATTAATTTTCAAAAGATCCATTCTCGTCATCCCTGGTTTTCTTCCAGAACCTGCTACGACAACGACTGCTTTTGAGCCCTTCATATCTGCAAAATTATTTGAACCTTTTACTTCAACATCGATTCCTTGTTCAGATAACATGTGATTGATATCCATTGCTTCCCCTTGAGGAAGTCCTTCTGCAACATCAAGTAATAATATTTGATCATCCAATCGCTTTAAAGCTGAGAATAATGCTGCATCTCCACCCACTTTACCTGAACCAATTATGGTAATCATGAAAATCTGTGTTGATTTTGAATAATTAAATCTAATGAAATTCACGAAATATTAGTCGAATTTATAAGCATTTTTGATAATTTTTAATCATGGTTCTTGTCATTGATCCCCAAATTGCTGGGATCTCTGGAGATATGCTTCTTTGTTCATTAGTGGATCTTGGTGCTGACAAAAATAAGATTATTACGGGAATCAAACAATCCGAAAAATTTCTTTCAAATTCTTCAATAAAAAAAATTGATTTTGAAAAAATCCAAAAACACGGAGTTGAATCTCTTCATCTGGTTTTAGAAATTGATGAAGATATTCATGAAAGAAAAGGCTATGAAATTAAACGCGCAATCACTGAATCTACTCAAGAGATCAAATTGTCCCCAAAAGCAACATCTTTTGCAGAATCGTGTATTGATACTTTAATTTCTTCAGAATCTAAAATTCATGGAATTCCTAAAGAATCTGTTCATTTTCACGAGGCATCTAGTATTGACACTTTAGTGGATATTATTGGAATTACAATTGCATTGGAAGATTTAGGATTGTTTGATGAAAAAATCATTTGCTTACCTGTTGCAGTTGGAGGTGGCACTGTGACCTTTTCACATGGCACAATGTCTAATCCGGCAAGTGCTATTCTTGAGATCTTCAAAAACTCAAATATTGAAATTAAAGGAAATGATGCAAATGAAGAACTTACAACTCCTACTGGAGCCTGCATTTTAGTAAATTTGGTAGATGAATCTGCAAAATATTACCCTCAATTGAAATTAGAATCAATTGGATATGGTGCAGGGCAAAAAAATTTTGAAACTTTTTCAAATGTTCTAAAAATTGTAAGGGGGACTGGTAATAACTTTGAAATGGATTCTGTAAAAATCCTTGAAACAAATGTTGATGATATTTCAGGTGAGATTTTAGGAAATTTAATTGAAAAAATTATGGATAAAGGGGCGCGAGATGTTTCAATTTATCACGGAATCACAAAGAAGGGCAGGCCTACAAACCTTGTTTCTGTAATTTGTACTGATGATACTGTTGATAAAATTATTGATTCATTGGTATTAGAAACTGGAACTTTGGGAATTAGAATTTCAGATTCTAACAGATTTATTGTTCCTAGAACAAATCATGATATTTCTGTAACTTTGAATGATAAATCATTTCAAGTTCATTATAAAAAATCATTATTTAAAGGAAAAACTGATTTCAAAATAGAGTTTGATGATTTGAAAAAAATCTCCAATATTATTGATAAATCAATTAAAGAAACAGAAGTATTGTTGAGAAAAGAAATTGAAAAATTGGAGATACCTGATGCCAAAATTTGATGATCTTGTAAATTGGTTTGAGGACAAAAATAAAGTAATGATTGCACTGTCTGGGGGCGTTGATAGTGCACTTGTTGCATATGCTGCATTTCAAAAACTTGGAAATTCTGCAATTGCAGTAACCGCTGATTACAAGACTTTGTCTGCAGAGGAACTTGATACTGCTAAACAAGTCTGCTCTGAAATTGGCATTAAACAACTTTTTTTGGATTATAGTGAACTTGAGAATGAAAACTTTACAAAAAATGATTCTGATAGATGTTTTCACTGTAGGATGGAATTAGGAGACCATTTGATTAAATTGGCAAAAGAGAACAATGTGGAGATTATTGTGGATGGAACAAATCTTGATGATTTGGGTGATTATAGGCCTGGAATTGAGGCATTAAAACAAAATGGAATTAGAAGTCCTCTAGTTGAAACTAATTTTTCAAAATCTCAAATTAGAGAATCTGCTAAGATGATTGGATTATCTGTATTTGACAAGCCATCTAACTCTTGTTTAGCCTCAAGAATCCCTTGGGGTCAAAGAGTAACTGCTGAAAAATTAATTCGAATCGAATATGGTGAAAATATAGTTAAACAACTTACAAATGTGAAACAGGTTAGAGTTCGTGATATTGCTGGTTCTGCAAAAATTGAAGTTGAGAAACAAATGTTATCTAAATTTGATGATGTAATCTTGAAACAAATCACTGAAAAATTAAAGATGATTGGTTTTACTTCTGTTGAGGTTGATCCGGAAGGCTATAAACCTGGAAAAATTAATGTGATTGCAGATTGATATATCTCGATAATGCAGCATCCACTCAAATTCATGAAGATGTTTTAGATTCAATGCTGCCTTATCTTAAAGAACAGTATGGCAATGCCTCATCAATCCATAGATATGGTAGATTAGCACGAAAGGCTATTGAAAAAGCTAGAAAACAAATTGCATCCTTGATTAATGCTGATCCCTCTGAAATTTTACTTACTTCTGGGGGCACAGAATCAAACAATACTGTATTGAGAGGAATTCCAACTAGTGAAACATCTAACCAAATTATTACATCTCTAATTGAACATGATGCAATTTTAGAGCCTTGTAAAAAATTATCTCAAAATGGATTTGATATTGATTATTTACCCGTAGATAAATTTGGCAATATTGATCCCCTGGAATTAAAAAATCACTTGTCTGAAAAAACTTGTCTTGTTTCTATCATGTTTGGAAACAATGAAGTTGGAACAGTTCAAAAAATTTCCCAAATTGCTAAAATATGTAATGAGCAAAAGATACCTTTCCATACTGATGCTGTTCAAGCAGTTGGTAAAATCCCAATTGATGTTAAAGAATTGGGTATAGATTTACTTTCCATTTCATCTCATAAACTTCATGGACCAAAGGGAATAGGTGCACTATTTATCAAAAATGGTATCAAAATTGATCCTGTTATTTTAGGAGGTGGTCAAGAACATGGATTGCGCTCTGGAACTGAAAATGTTGCAAATATCGTTGGATTTGGAAAAGCATGTGAAATTGCTAAAAATAATTTGAATGAAAATATTGAATATGTTACTAAACTTCGGGATCTTTTCATTGAAAAAGTACTTCATGAGATTCCTGAAGTAACTTTGAATGGTGATTCTGAATATAGATTGCCTAACAATGCTCATTTTACTTTCCTTGGTGTTAATGGGGAGGATCTTATTATCAAATTAGATGAATATGGCATCGCTGCTTCAACTGGTTCTGCATGCTCTGTTAATACTCAAAGGGCCTCACATGTTTTACAGGCGATGGGATTTTCTCATGAGCAGATTACAGGTTCTTTAAGATTAACTACGGGCATATTCAATAATGAAAAAGATATTGAACAAACAGTAAACTCTCTGAAAATAATAGTAAAAGAACTAAGGTCTGTTTCTCCTTTCAAAGAAAAATATTCTTTTAATTCTTGAATCTAAATTTTTATTTGAAATTTATTTCTGGCAACTAAAACTGTCATCATAATCCCTACAGTTAAGACTATCATTACAATTGCTCCAAATTCTGGTATTACATATGTGCCAATAATTTCTATATCTGAATCTCCTTGCTCAAAATTAATTGATATTATTCTAGAGTCTGCACCAACTTTTGATGTTTCTTCATAGTCCACTTCGATCCCATCTATTAAAATAATAAATGTGTCATCTTTGCCGTCTTGTTTTTCAGCTCCTATGAACTCTCTTGGTAATTCTAATGTAATTGCTCCCTCATCTGTAGATTCAATTTGCACAATTATGGCAAAAATATTAGAGTCAACCACAATATCTTTAATTGTTGCACCAATGATGGTGTATTTTACATCAAATGTACCGTGGCTCCCTGCATCTACTTCAATATTTGTAGTAGTTTCAACAGCTTCAGCTTTCGTGGTATAACTAAATTCACTCTCTACCTGATGTTCTTGATATGATGCAATTATTGTATACTCTCCCGTCTTTTTCCATAATGCACCTTCTGCAAGAAATGTCTT
>DAOWGL010000087.1 GCA_030637455.1 Candidatus Nitrosopumilus sp.
ACAAAACTTCAAACTTTTCTGATATGGGCTTGATTGAACAAGATGATGTAATTTTAAATAATATTTTATTTGAAAAATTACAAAAGAAATTCAATTCAAAAATTGCTATGGTTACAGGAAGAGGAAAAGAATCTGTAAAATATTCTTTAAAATTATTATTAGCAAAATTCAATTTAGATAATTCTATGTTTCTTGAGGATGAACCACGTGAACTTGCAAAACCTAATCCTCAATCCCTTCTCAATTCAATTAATGGGATGAATTGCACTTCAATTCTTTATGTCGGAGATTCCATGGAAGATTTCATCATGGCTAAAAGAACCTCTAATTTAGGACAAAAAACAACATTTTGTGGAATTATTGGTACTAGTAAAAATCCCCAAGAGAAATTAGATCTATTTGAGAAAAATGGTGCTATTTTGGTATTGGATTCTATCAATTTGTTACCAAAGGTATTAAATTTAGAATGATGCAATTACATAATCTGTGAGAAAAATGGCACCAAGAAAGGCATCAATTAAACGAAATACAAAAGAAACAAGTGTTTCAGTATCTGTAAATCTTGATGGTTCAGGAAAAACTGTAATTAAAACTGGAATAAATTTTCTTGATCACTTGATTGTATCCTTTGGAAAACATAGTATGATGGATCTTAACGTTAATGCAAAATCAAATGATGGTATAGAACACCATTTGATTGAAGACACTGCAATTACAATTGGACAAACGATTGACAAGGCACTAAGTTCTAGAAGTGGAATTACTAGATTTAGCTATGCATCTGTCCCAATGGATGAATCTCTTGCTGAGGCTTCAATTGATTTAGTAAAACGTCCATTTTGGAAATTGACATTATGTATTAAACGTAATAAGATTGAAAATATATCCAAAGAAGATCTTGAACATTTCTTCCAATCTTTGTTACAAAATCTCAATAGCTGTATTCACCTTACTGTAAAGTATGGGGATAATGATCACCACAAAGTTGAGGCTGCCATAAAATCACTTGCAGTAGCATTAAGAAATGCATCTTCACTAGATAAAAAACAAAAAGGAATTCCAAGTACAAAAGGTTCAATGTAATGGTAAGTGTTGCAATTTTTGATTATGGCGCTGGAAATATCTTCAGTCTAAAAAATTCTCTTGAAAAAGTGGGAGCTACAGTGGATGTGATAACAAACTTTGATGACACAAATACCTATTCAGGATTACTACTTCCTGGTGTGGGGAATTTTGATCCTGCAATGAATAGTATTAGAGATTTTTCCAAGATTCAATTTAAAGAATATGTTGGAAACATGCCTGTTATGGGTATTTGTCTTGGAATGGAAATGTTTTTTGAAAAAAGTGAAGAAGGAAAAGAAAAAGGTCTGAATGTTATTGATGGTGAAGTAATCATACTTCCTTCCTCTATGAAAGTGCCTCACATGGGATGGAATAATCTTGAAATAAAAAAACCTGGAAAAATTCTTGAAGGGGTTGAAAATGATTCATGGGTATATTTTGTTCATTCGTATAGAGTAAAACCTGAATCAAATGATGTAATTACTGCCGAGTCTGATTACGGGATAAAAGTACCTGCTGTAGTGGAACAAGATAATTTCTATGGTACTCAATTCCATCCTGAAAAATCTAGTACTGTGGGAAAAATAATGCTGGAGAATTTTCTCAAAGAGTGTAAAAAATGAAAATAATCCCTGCTATTGATCTAATGGATGGTAAAGTAGTTCGATTGTACAAAGGAGATCCTAGTCAAAAAACTGTGTATAGTGATAATCCTATAGAAATTGCAAAAAAATGGGAAGCAGCAGGTGCTGATATTCTTCATTTAGTTGATTTAGATGCAACTTTGGGAATTGGATCTAATCTGGAGATAATCAAAAAAATCCTTGAATCTGTTTCAATCCCAGTTGAAGTTGCTGGTGGGTTACGAGATAAATCTCTAGTTTTAGAAGTTGCCAAATTATCAGAACGAATAGTTTTAGGAACTTTGGCATTCAAAGACAAATCCCTACTGAAATCATTATTATCTGAACTAGGACCCGAAAAAATTGTAATTTCAGTTGATCATATGGATGGAGAAATTGTAATTCATGGTTGGCAACAGAGTACTGGCATCAAATTAATCCCTGCAATTAATGATTTTCTTGAAATGGGTTTTACAGAATTTTTACTAACAAATGTTAGTCGTGATGGTACCATGGAAGGTCCAGATTTAGAATTTTTAGAACAAGCATGTAATTTATCAAATACAAATATCATTGCTAGTGGTGGAATTTCTAATATTGCAGATGTTGCAGATGTAAAAGAAAAAAATGCATTTGGAGTTATTCTTGGAAAAGCACTTTATGAGAATAAAGTTTCAATTGAGGAGGCAAAAAAACTATCATGACTCTAACTAAAAGAATTATCCCTTGTTTAGATGTAAAAAATGGACGAGTGGTAAAAGGATTAAATTTTGAATCCATTAAAGATGCTGGAGATCCAGTAGAACTGGCTGAAAAATATAGTAATGAAGGAGCTGATGAACTAGTCTTTTTAGATATTACTGCATCTGATGAACAAAGAAAAACAATCAAAGATTTAGTACGAAACGTTGCATCTGTAATTGACATTCCATTTACTGTTGGTGGTGGAGTAAAATCATTAGAGGATGCAAGAAATATTTTACTTAATGGTGCAGATAAAGTTGGAATTAATACTGGAGCAATTAAAAATCCTAAAGTTATAACAGAATTAATGGAATTATTTGGACGTCAATGTGTTGTAGTTGCTATAGATGCTAAACGAAATTACAATGTTGATGATTCAAAAAATGTTTTCACTGAAAATGATAAACAGTTTTGGTTTGAAGTATTCATCTATGGTGGAAAAGAAGGAACTGGAATTGATGTAATTCAATGGGTAAAAGATGCTGAAAAATTGGGCGCTGGTGAGATTCTTCTTACTAGCATTGATAAAGATGGAACTAAAGATGGTTATGATATTTTACTGACTAAAAATGTTGTAGATTCTGTTTCTATTCCTGTTATTGCTTCAGGGGGATGTGGAAAACCTGATGATATGATTGATGTTTTCAAAGAATCAAACGTAGATGCAGCTTTGGCTGCTTCAATATTTCATTATGAAACGCATGGAGTCCAGGGCGTTAAATCCTATTTGAAAGATAATAAAATCCCTGTAAGATTATAATACTGATTTTCATATTACCTAATATGGAAAAATCCATTGATGATATAGATTTTAAGAAAAGTGATGGTCTTGTACCTGTAATCGTTCAAGATGCAAATACAAAAGATATTTTGACTTTAGCTTATACAAACAAAGAATCTTTAGAACTTGCAAAAAAAACTGGAAACTCTTGGTTTTGGAGTCGTTCAAGAAATAAGCTTTGGATGAAAGGTGAAGAATCAGGTAACACACAAAAAATTAAAGAAATTTTAGTTGATTGTGATTCTGATGCAATCATTTACCTAGTTGAACCTTCAGGCCCTGCTTGTCATTTAGGTGATAAAGTTTGCTTTCATAATTCTTTAGAAAAATAGATTAACACACTGGTTCAAAATCTTCTTCATCTCCTGGAAGAATATCTTCAGTAATTTTAAATTCTAAATTAGGATAATCTGTTCCCCTAAATACAACTCTCCAATCTCCAATGAAATCATTTACAGTACAAAACCCCCTTGCTTTTGTAAGTTGTGGTTGCAAGTAATAATTGAATGCAGATTTATCTGAACCATCAAATGGGACATTCAAATAAACTGAATAATGTGTACTGTTTAATGGTCTGAGAAATACAGCTTCCCCTTTTTCATCAAAACTTAATCCACCAATTCTGAGAAAAATTTTCTCTCCTAAAACATATTCACTTCGATCAATTTGAAACGGTCCTGATGTAATCCATTCTCTATCTTTGGGCGAATATTCATTTTCTAAATTTATTTTTTCAATCTCATCTAACTTTTCTTGAACTTGCGGTGTTATCTCTTCATTTGGTCTTAATTCCTTATCTAGAATATCTTCAACTTCCATCGTAGTTGATTCTTGATTTATTATTGCTATGATTCCAACTATTACTATGATAATTCCTACAACAATTGGAATTATGATCTTACTATCCACAAAAATATTTTTACGAAAATATCTAAAAACCTTCCTCCCGATTGAAAATTCTATAAAATCGTAGTTTTCCTATCT
>DAOWGL010000180.1 GCA_030637455.1 Candidatus Nitrosopumilus sp.
AATAAAAAAGAAATCTCCAAGAATACTGATTTTCACGGGTATTGAAACTGATTATTGTGTTCTTTCAAGCGTGTTAGATGCCATTCATTTGGGATATTATGTTATGGTAGTGATGGATGCATGTGCAAGTAGCAAAAAACAAGGTCAAAAACATGCAAGAGAAATTTTTGAACGATTTCCAGAACAACTTTGGATTATCTCTACAAATGATTTGATAAAGCATCTTCAAAATCATATTAAAAATTAGGTTTTTTTGAATAATTTGTATACCTGCCTGCGTCCATTTCTATCCCCAAAATAGACCATATCCAAAACATAATGGCAGTAGGTATTCTAGCAGCAATCATGTTGATTAGATTACAAAAATCATAGATTTTAAACTCCAAAGATTTTAAACTCCAAAGACTCATTTTCATTCATGAGAATCTCCTATCTCCCTTTAATTGGAATTAACATGAGGTGATGTGTGATTTTTAATAATATTCTAGTGGCATATGATTCTTCAAGCTTTTCAAATAGGGCTTTCAAAAGTGCTTTGGATGTAGCAGAGGCAAATAAAAGCAAAATAACAATAGCATCGGTTCTTACCGGAGTATACCAACCATCTATTGGATTTACGATGAAATACAGTGAGGAAATACTAAAAAAGTATACTAAAACTCTTCAAAAAACATTTTCATCCCTGGAATCTGTAGCAAAGAAAAAAAATATTAAAATTTCATTAAAACTTTTGCAAGACCCATCTGTATCAAAGGCAATTGTAAACTATGTCAACTCACACAAATTTGATTTAGTTGTGATAGGTTCTCATGGTAGAACCGGTCTAAATAAAATGATCTTGGGCAGTGTTGCAAATAGTGTTATACAAAAAGTAAAATGTCCTGTAATGGTGGTAAAGTAGAGAAATGGCAGTAACAAAAATTCTAGTACCTGTAGACGGATCAACACATTCACTAAAAGCATTCAGAATGGCACTAGATATTGCAAAAAACAATGATGCCAAAATCAATGTCTTAACATGTTTAGAAAAGGATGATGTTGGTGCATGGTATATTGATAAAAGAACAAACAAAAAGATAATGAACGATGCAAAAAAGTTTGCAAAAGAGTTTCTTTCAAAATTAGAAAAGCCTGCAAAAGATGCAAACGTTCCAATTTCATTAAACATCCTCGAAACAAAATCTACCTCAAATCAGATAATTACATTTTCAAATTCAAAGAAAATAGATCTAATTGTTATTGGGTCTCACGGTAGAGGCGGCTTTAACAAATTTCTTTTGGGCAGTGTAAGCAATAAGGTAAGCCAGATTGCCAAATGCCCAGTAATGATTGTAAAATAAGGTATATTTTTCATAACATGGATTCCCAGAACAAAACAGAGCAGCAAAAATGTCAAGCGATATTGGAATTACCTGAGATACGATTTGCAGGATTTGTGGACTATATGGGTAATCTAATTGTTGGCGACTTTAAACCAGGACTGTCACCACTAAAAGATGAATATGAAAGAAAAAAGATGTTCATTGAAGCTGTCTTGAGAATTAGAACTCGACAAGACTTTGATGATAATTTAGGCCCAGTTGAATATGCAGCTGCTAGAAGAAAAAACGTCGTAACGATGACTATCCCATTTGTGGATAAAGTTCTCTTCGTATCTGCAGAGCCTACTGTGGATATTGATCAGACTGCAAGAAAAATTTTAGGTTTATTGTAGTAAAAATGAAGAATACGAAAATGAATATACAAAAATTACTGAAAATCTATGACTGAATACAATTATCTTTCCTCATTAAAGAATAAAGAATTTTTAATTTTGGAAAAACTGTGTAGTAATTCTATTTCTACTGATACAAAAAATGAATTAGAAGAAGAATTAAGTGAAATACGTTTAAAGATTAAAAAAATAAATCCATAGATTCTAAATTCCTTTTCAAGCCTAAATCCTGGATCCTTTTTATTATATAATAATTTATGATGTTAGTGCAAAGAATTTCAGGTAAAAAAATGTGTTCTAGTTCGAAATCCTCTAAGGAAGAATCTTCTATACTACAAGTAATTGGAGATGCTTATTTTACAACAATCTTGGAGGCAATATACGAAATACCAAAATCCGCTATCGAAATATACGATGATACAAAAATTCCACTTTCTACAGTGTATAGAAGAATTCAATATTTACACGACTTGGGCCTCTTACAAATATCAGGGACAATATCTTCGGAAGGAAAAAGAGTTTTTCTTTACAAAAGTAAAATTGAATCACTTGAAGTAAAATTTGACGGTAAATTGAATGTTAAAATCGAACTAAAATAAAAATTAGATTCTAAATTCTTTTGAGAATATACAATAGCCTTAAGTTCATAATTCATGTAGGCGATTTGTGATTATTTGTCTAATATGTGGGGTTGAGAGAGAATCTATTGGTTGATAATTCTCACAGATTTCATTTTTTATGATTGTTTTTTACTTCATCGTGCAAGTCCTTAACCATAGATATTAGCAATTCAACTTCATTTTTTTCTAGATTCTCAATGTCGTTAATTTTTTTAATAATCATGGATTTTGTAGACTCTTCTACTGTTTCGTGTTTTTTTAATCTAGAACCAATTAGCATTGCTCCAAATGCTGAGATGAAAGTAGCGATTATAGAAATTCCTATAAGCATCAAGGCGATTCCAATTAATCGTCCAAGCTCGGTAACGGGAACAACATCCCCATATCCTACAGTAGTAACAGTTGCAGTAACCCACCAAAATGCATCTAATAGATTTGTAATTTCTGCATCTTCATGAGGAGATTCGATTAGATAAATTCCAATACCACTACTACCAATTACCAATACTGAGATCACTAGCAAGTAGATTAGAAGCCTCAACAGAAATTATTGAAGAACACACTACTAAAGACCAAAATAAGATTTTCAAGTCAGAGAACATACCTTTATGTTTTATTAAGGAAAATCCGTTCAAATCCGATGGTTATCAAATCCTTCAAGTATCCTATTCCTCAAATTACTTATCTAGTTAAGAAAAAATTATGGGCTCAAGTTCTGTTTGCTTTATTCTTAGGATTAGTTCTAGGAATAGTTTTAGGGCCTGAAGTCGGAATTGTTGAAAAAGATACTGCAGAAGTAATTACTGAGTGGTTATCAATCCCAGCTAATCTATTTCTAAAGATTATTCAAATGATTATCATACCATTAATTTTTGCATCAATTATCCGAGGTCTTACATCTGCTGGCAGTATGGAACAACTACAAAAACTTGGGTTGGGTGTAGCTGTGTATTTTGTCATAACAACTATAATTGCATTAACAATTGGAATTCTTCTTGTAACCGCAATAGAACCTGGAAATTTTATTGACAGTCCTTTAATCAGAGAAAGTTTTGGAATTGAAGATATCGAACTAATTGAAAGTGCAGAATTCAACATACAGGACATACCACAGAGCATAGTGGGTGTGATACCAAGTAATCCA
>DAOWGL010000213.1 GCA_030637455.1 Candidatus Nitrosopumilus sp.
AATCTTGATGATTCAGGTGAGGAATTACTTCAAAGTGGAGCAAATGGAATTATCACTGCAGGATACCTCACTATGGATGGAAATGGGGCTGAAAAAGACCGTAAAATGATTGAAAAAATTGGCCTTCAAGCGTAAACTGAACTTTGTGGATTCAGAATTAAAAAATCTGAAACAAAAAAATCTTTATCGTAAAATGAGATATGGAATAGCCAAAGGTTCCAAAATAACTATCAATGACAAAGAACTTCTCAACTTGTGCTCAAATGATTATTTGGGTATACCAACTACAAAAATACAAATCAAACAATTACAATCAAGTTCCAGACTAGTCTCAGGAAATGATGAATCATATAGAAAATTAGAAGATGCACTTGCAACACACCAATCACATCAAAATTGTCTAATCTACCCTACGGGATACATGGCAAACTTAGGTGCAATTTCAGCCATTGCAAAAAAAGGGGATTTGATTCTCAGTGATGAATTAAATCATGCAAGTATAATTGAATCATGTAAGTTAACAGATGCCAAAATTTCAATTTACAAACATAACGATATGGAAGATTTGAACAAAAAATTAAAACAAAATGGAAAAAACAAATTTGTAATCACTGAAGGGATTTTTAGCATGGATGGTGATTTGTCATCTTTGAAGCAAATTACGGAAATTGCAGAGAAATCAAATGCAATCACGATAGTTGATGATGCGCATGGGGATTTTGTAATAGGTAAAGATGGTAAAGGAACACCAGATCATTTCAAAGTTGCAAAGAAAATTGATTTGTATATCAGTAGTTTAAGTAAAGGGTTAGGATCATTTGGAGGATACGTTTCATCCCACAACAATGTAATTGATTTATGTATCAATAAATCAAAATCTTTTATCTACACTTCAGCATTGCCATCTTTTTTGGTAGAATATTCATTCAAAAGATTCCAATCAAATAGAGAAAAACAAAAAAGAAAACTAGAAAAAAATACAGAACAACTCACAAAAGGTCTTAAACAATTAGGTTTTGAAATAAATTCTTCCAGTCAAATAATCCCAATAATTGTAGGGGATGAAAAAAAGGCAATGAAATTTGGTAAATTTTTGTTTGATAATGGCATATTTACCCAACCTATCAGATATCCAACTGTTCCAAAGAACCAAGCAAGACTAAGAATTTCAGTTACAGCATGGTTATCAGGTACTGAAATTAAAAATTCACTAGCAGTTTTTGAAAAAGCTTACAAAAAATTTTGTAATTAGCGCATTGCGTCAAAGCCACCAATTGCTGGTGAGCCAATAAGTACTGCAAGAACAACTATAATTCCTAAAGCCACTCCAACAATGATAAATCGTTTATTCATATTGAAATTATCCACAACCCAGTTAAAAACGGATAGTAAAAAATTAGGAAAAGAATTGGAAGAACGCTTTAAAGGAAAAATTACAAGTGTAGGATATGGCAGACCCTACTATTCTAGTAGCAGTACTTGCAGGTTTGGGTTCATTTGTTGCACCTTGTATTTTACCAATAATTCCAGCTTTTCTAGCTTACATCTCAGGGACAACTGTAACTGAATTAGGTTCTAAAAATGGAACTGTTCTCTCCATTAACAGAGCAAACATTGTTCTAAATACAATATTTTTTGTATTAGGCTTTTCAGTGGTATTTTCCATACTCGGAGTTTTAATCAATAGTGTTCTTTCTAGTGCAGCAACTGAATTTACAGAAAGTCTAAACATGGTAGGAGGAATAATCATTGTTTCGTTTGGGGTATTTTTGTTATTATCTACAAAAATTCGTGCATTAAATGTAGAAAAGAAATTTTTTCCTAAAAATTCAAAATCAAGTTATCCAATGTCATTTGTGTTTGGTTTAGCATTTGCAGCAGGATGGACACCTTGTGTCGGACCAATACTTGGAACAATTCTTACTTTAGCTGCCACCACACCATCAATTTCATTTAGTTTATTGTTAGCATATTCATTAGGATTAGGAATTCCATTCATTTTGATTGGAATATTTTTCTCCAGAGCCACAAGGATAATTCGTTCAATGTCAAAACATCTAAAATATTACAACGTTATTTTGGGAGCATTCATCATAATTTTAGGAATTCTAGTTTTTACAAATCAGCTGGCATATATTGCAAACTTTCCACTTCTTAACGAGATGATACTCCTAGGATGATATGATGAATTCAGAAATAAAAGCAGGATTAATCTTTGGAATCATAATAGCTGCAGGATTAGGCGTTGTAGGAGTAATTTTCTCATCATTAGATCAAGAAGTACAATCATCTACTACATTTACAGATATGAATTCATTTTCAGAAATTGACAAGTCGGGATTTAAAAAAGCCCCAAAATTAGTAGGGATAGCTAATTATCTAAACACCACACTTGAAGAATTAACTAAAGAGATAGAAGGTAAGGTTGTTCTGTATGACATTTGGACTTACAGTTGTATCAATTGTGTCAGAACATTACCATACATTACTGCATGGGATGATAAATATTCAGAACATGGATTACTAATTGTAGGAATTCACTCACCTGAATTTGAATTTGAAAAAGATCCTGAAAATGTAAAAATGGCAATTGAGAAACATGGAATTAGTTATCCGGTCGTATTAGATAATGACATGGAAACTTGGAAAGCATTTGAAAATAGATATTGGCCAAGAAAATACATTGCAGATCATGAAGGATATCTCAGATATGATCACATTGGAGAGGGAAGTTATCAAGAAACAGAAAAAGTTATTCAGAAATTATTAGAAGAAAGATCTACAGCATTAGGAATTCAAATGGCATCAACAACAGATCTTGTTGATATTGAAGAGTTTGAACACACATTGTTTAGAACTCCTGAATTGTATTTTGGTTACAA
>DAOWGL010000187.1 GCA_030637455.1 Candidatus Nitrosopumilus sp.
TGATGGGCTGGATGCCTACTGCAATTGATCTATCCAGCTGGAATAGCTTGTGGACTATAGAGAGAATGAAACAAACAAACTACAAGCCAAAATTAAAAGAAACACTACTAGAGTTTAGATTAGCTTATTTGATTACTGGAATTCTTGCTGTAATGTTTGTAGTACTTGGTTCATTCATATTTTATGGGTCTGGTGAAGAACTACCCAACAATAATTCTGATTTTGCAAACAAGATTGTTACCCTGTATACTAATACAATTGGGGACTGGAGTTACATCATAATTGCAGCTTCGGCATTTACTGTAATGTTTGGAACAATCATTGCAGTATTTGATGGATATTCAAGGTCATTACAAAGAACTGTAGAGTTGATTTTTACTAAAAAAGAGGACAAAATACGCACAAAATTCCGTACATTTTATGTTATTTTTTTAATTATTCTAGCATCTGGATCATTTGTAATTATTTCACAATTTCAAGATAACTTGAAAGAGTTAGTTGACTTTGCAACTGTTTTGTCATTTGTAATTGCGCCTGTTATTGCAATTTTTAATTTCAGACTTGTAACTGGTAAATTTTTAGATAAAGAGCATCAACCATCTGTTTTGTTGAAAATTCTGAGTTTTACAGGAATTGTTTTCCTAATTGGCTTTGCCGCTTTCTTTTTAATTACCAAATTTTTACTATAATTGTGGACAAACTTTATTGGCTTTTGATTGCATCTGTAGCGATTGTAATTTCTGGTTCAGCAGCTTGTGTAAAACCATTTACAGCAGAAAAACTTCAAAATCTGGGATGGGGGATACTTGTTAACTGATTTACATTTAGATAAATTGAAATTACAATATCTGATTTTACCATTAATTTTTCTGACCTTTGTTTCTAGCTATGCATATGCGATAGATTATGATTTAGAATGTCCTGAAAATAAAGTCGTTATTGTTAGAACAACTAATCCTAATCCAATTTGTGTTTATGATATTACTGCACAAAATTGGGTTAGAATGGGAATAGCTGAATTTGTCGATACAACACCTGAAGAAACTGTTGATACAACAACTGAAGAAACTGTTGATACAACACTTGAAGAACCCGTAGAAACTTTACCTGAAGATAGTGGAGATAACTTGGCTGATGTTTTAGGTTTTTTCTCTTCATTAATTTCAGAATTTCATTATGATAATGTCCCTGATGAACTCTCACGCGCCCAATCTTATCTAGTTACATTTTCAAATGGAGAATTCACCGAACCCCTAACAATTCAAACATTCAACAAGGTCCAACCTGGTGATGGGGAACATCTCATTCCATCATTACAGCAATCAGGATTTGACACCTTCTTTTCTTTATCCTCAACTCCAAGCAAAGACAAGATTGAATTTTACAACCTTATTGCACAAACCATCAATGCTGGAAAAGATCCTGAACTATTTGATGTAGGTATAGATGTTTTAGCTGGTGATAATTCAACAATTCTTACAATAAACTATACAAATTGTGAAATCACAGATTATCTGCCTTTTACACAAGATTTCCTTCTCTTCTATCAATTCTCAGAAACAATCGGTCGTGAAATTAGAGATAATGCAACTATCTACTGTGCTGGTATAGACTTGGAAGTTTACAATGAAGAACACCAAAAAATTATTTCTAAAGAACAATTACCATACTTGCCCACTTCTGATGAAAGTATCACAGGATATGTAGTTCATTTTAACGGTCCTGATTTTGATGGCTTGCAAACTTTTGAAACATTTTCTGATTTTTCACCATCCATCAATCTTATTGAGACTGAATATGATGCAATAACAATACCTGGAAATCCATTGGGTTCAAAACCTCAATTCTTTTTAGAATCTCTTCCAAGTGTTGACAAATTGACACTGTACAAGTATTATGCAATGTACATAAATCCAGGTCAGCCTCCAAAATCAGTTGATGTAAGTATTGATTTGATTACTGGCGATAAAACCATTTTACAAAGATGGAATTATGCTGATTGTTATTTCTATGAACATAATACATTTCTAGAAGACAGCTTTCTAAAATTCCAATATTCAGAAAAACCTGGACCTGAGATTAGAGATAGAAGTGAATTTACTTGTGCAGGAAATAATATAGAAATTCATGGAGATGAACCGATACCCACATTTCCAATAAGAGATTTAAAAAACAATGAACAAAAATCTGCCATCGTCCCAAATATTGCTAAACTAGGGGATAGAGTTGACTCTTTTCGAATTTTTGCTTTTGAGGGAGAACTTACACAAATTCATTCTACAGAAAACTTGCAAAAATTTGAAACAATTCGAAAAGATCGTGGTTCCTTAACTCCTGTAAATCATGTAAAACAATTTGATCATGGATTTATGATTGAGTCCTTACCTGAAAAAAATAAAGCATCTTTCTACGAATTTATATCTAGATATGTTAATCCTGGAAAGTCTCCTGAGCCTTTTGATGTTTCACTTGATCTGGTAACTGGAGATGACGACGTTCTTTATAGCGTACAATATGTCAATTGTGGTGCCATTGATTTCATGTGGTATCTTCAACAGGGTTCTTGGTATTACCAGTTCTCTGAAGCAGAAGCTGGTGAAATCCGTGAGCGATATATCTTTTATTGTGAAGGATTTGGCTTGGATTTCCCTGAATAATCTTGAGAAACTATTTTAAGAATAATTTCCAAGTATCTTTATGAAAATTTCCCCTAAAATGAAAAAAGCTCTTAATGATCAAGTTACCCTTGAAGCCTCTGCATCAAACAGTTACTTGGCAATGGCATCATGGTGTGAAGTTATTGGATATCAAGGAGCTGCAGACTATTTCTATGTGCAATCAGATGAGGAGAGAACTCATATGCTAAAAATTGTTCATTATCTAAACGATATGGGGGCAACTGCAAGTATCCCTGCAACAAAAGCACCTCTAAGCTCTTACAAATCACTTGAGGGATTAATCAAAACTGCTCTAAAAAATGAACAGACAGTTACAAAAGCAATTCACAAAATGGTAGAGATTACACAAAAAGAAAAAGATCATTCCACATATGCATTTCTAGAATGGTTTGTAAACGAACAAGTTCAAGAAGAAACAAAGTTTGAAACAATTTTACAAAAGTTTGATTTGTTAGGACGAGACAAGTTAGCAATCCATGAAATTGACAAGATTCTTGCAACAGATGCCGCATCTCCTGAAACTGCTGCCTAGAAATTATTTTCTAAAATAATTAATACTGCATTATTTTCACTCATACCATGACAGTTACTGTAACAAGAAAGCCAGGCGGTATTACTCAACTATTCAATACTGAAACTGGTAGAGTCACCTACAAGTGTAGGGCAGAATCTGCATTCATGCTAATTGAAGCATTTGGAGGAATTGTGAAATTTAATCAAAAAAATGCAATAGCCACTGTCACTGGGCACATTACTGAGATTGAATCCTGTGATGTCTTAAAGAAAGGGCATCCAGAATACAAAGAAGCATTGACTGCTATTGTTACAGCACACAAAGAATTTGCACAAAGTGTTTCTGATTCATATCAAAAAGAAATTCAGGAACTTGAAAATAAATTATCTGCCCTTTAATCTTAATAAATTAAAAATTCTGAATACCTTTTAACCGTAAATCATACAGTGTTCGCATTCACAAACTTCTTGTTCTTTTGATTTCTTTAGGCATTTTTTATGTTGACCTGCTTGGCATTGTACACAAATCTCTTCAATGTTCTCAACACTTGTGTATTTTTTAGATTGATCAAATCCAAATCCGCCATCTTGTGGTCCAACCATATATTTACTAAATTAATGCTCTATTTCTACTTCACTAATTGATTGCTGATTTTATTGCTTTTTGTAAATCTATTTTATGGGTTTCAATTATTCCTCGTATTTCAAAAGTATCTACATATCCTCCAGCTGATGCTCTAGTTGCTTTGAGGAGATAATGCAGAGAACCCTCCTCAATTTTTCCTACATAATACCCGTAGAGAAAATCTGCTTCATCTTTACATTTCCAAATTTGTTTGATTGCTGGGAATGTTTGTTTAATTTCAGTGGGAATTTCTTGAATTCTTCTTTGAATGTATTGATCTAATGATTTTCTAATTGTTGAATCTTGAAACAACTCTAAATCTTATTGGTAACCTTGCATTTTAGTCCTTTTTCTTTTTGTCTTTAACTTCGTCTGGCTTGTCCCACATGTGCATTGTACCTCTAACCATGAAAGACCCTACAATTATGGCAACTAATCCTGTAACTATGAATAAAAAGAATTTTCCAATATCTTTGATACTTGCCACATCATATTCAGTTAATCTATCTAATTATAATTGTCTGAGATGGGCAATTAGATTCAATAAAGAGTCTGAATAATTTTTCTTAAATGTCTAAAATTAAACAGGTTGCCGCCTGGATAGCAATTATTGGTAGTGTAATTGGATTTTTCTTCTTCTCAATTGAGATGGCTGAATTCATGCGATAATATGAAAACTAAATACGTTCAATTTTAAAATATTATTTGTGATAACTAACGAAATTAAAGATTTTCTAAATTTGCAAAAACTTGGATATGTTGCAACTGTCTCCTCTGATGGAAAACCAAACATCTCTCCAAAGGGCACTATTATTGGATGGTCCTCTGAGAGACTTGCTTTTGCAGATATTCGTTCACCTGACACCATGAAAAATCTAATTGATAATCCTAATGTGGAAATCAATGTAATTGATACTCTTCTTCGTAAAGGATACTTGTTTCAAGGTAAGGCTAGAATTCTACAAGATGGTACACTATACCAAGAAATTCTAAATCATTATAGACAAAATGGGGTTAAGAGTCCCATAAACTCAATCGTACTAGTAGATGTTTCCTGTATCTCTGATGTAATTTCACCTTTATATGATCTTGGAATTTCTGAGGATGAAATAAAATCAAAATGGCAAAAGCATTTTTCCACTCTATGATTTATCAAGTGATTGTGTAGTTTGTTTAAGATTTTCTAAATCTTTTTTTGTTTTTTCATGTTCTGCTCTTTCTTTTTCTAATAATGATTGAACAGTCTCTAATTCTTTCAGTGTTGTGTTGAGTTTTGATTTTAAAGAGCCTACTACTGCACTTGCAGCCTCGATAATCCCTGCAGAACTTTTCTGACTTTTATTATCTACTCCGATGAATTCTTTTTCAGATGTTGTGAGAACACTGGTATCCTCAAAAGTATCTTTTTTATCCAATTCTTGTTTTGCATTGTATAATCTAGAGTTTGCCTCCTCTAATTCCTTTTCAACTTCTACTTGTTGTTTTTTAATATTGTGTAATGTTGCCTGCTCTTTTTCAAGTTGCTCTTTAATTTCATCATGTTTTTTTGTAAATCCATCCAACTCTTCCTTTATTTTTGAATGATCCCCCTCTGTCTTGTTGAATTTTTCTACTGATTTTGAATCTTTGATTAATTCTGTTTTTTTGGCTTTCTCTCTTGTTTCTCTGTATTCTCGCTGAATGATATCTAGTTCCATCTTTTTTTGATTAAGTTCTTTTTTTACTAACATTAAACTGCCAACTGTTGAACCGTATTCTTCTTTGACAGTGGTAATCCTTTGAGTGATTTCATCTAACTCTGTTTGTTTTTCTCTGAATTCTTTTTGTAATTTTTCAACTTCCTCTTCAAGTTCTGTTTTCAGGGTTGTCTCTGCACTGAAATCTTGCGTATCTTCTTTCTTTTTACCAAAAAATCCCATATCTGTATCTGCTTTTTTCCAAAAGATGAACCTTTCTTATTCTTTTTTGACTCGCCATCTAAAGAATTTCAGATAAAATCCGATACTCCCTATGGCAATTCCTGCAATCCATGCAATTGGGCCCAACCCTGTCTTGGCTGTAGCCTCTTGTGGGGCAAGAAATAGCAATAATGCCCCTAGAATGATTAATGCAAACCCTCCACTGTTCTTTGATCTGTTATGTTCTCCGTGAACCATGATTAAACATACTCTGAAAGTGTCTTTGCCACTTGCTTTCGTCCAATGTCTGAAATGAATGGGCCTATTTTTGGTCCTCTTGAGGTTCCAAGTATGATTTGATATAATATTTTAAAGAAATCTTTTGGTTGAACATCATTTGCTTTTGCAATTTGGTAAATTGTATTTTGAATATCTTCTAGTTCTTCCTCACCGTTTAATGCCTCTACAAGTAATTTCAATGCCTTTTTTGCAGTATCATCCAAATCAACTTGAATTTTTTCTTGTACATCAAATTCATTTGAATAGTTTCCTGCAAGTTCAATGAGTTTTTCTATTTCTGGTTCTGGATTTTTAATCACGCCATAATCTAATAATTTTTTCATGACTCGCTCACTTCTATTTTCTTTGAAAATTTTTGCTAATTCCATTAACAGTCTATAGTTAACATGTGTGCTTGATTGTTTTGGAGGGTTTAAGAGATTTACATATTCATACAATCCTTTATTTTTTATCAACTTTGCTTGGTTGTCTACTTTGATTCGTCCAAAGTAGATATCCTCTAATTCATTATATTCACTCATCAATCCTGGAATATCATCAAATCCTAATTCTCTTGCACCTGTAATTCTCTTGTAAAGTAACAATAGGATTGATTTTGGACTGCCAAACTCTAGCCATTTCTGTGCCGTGATTACATTTCCTAAAGATTTTGAAATCTTTTTTCCACCTTTATCTAAAAACATCTCATACTTTACATGGTGAGGGTGTGGACATTGTAAAATTTCATCTGCAACCCAATCATTTACTTTAACTGAATCCATGATATCTTTTCCATACGCTTCAAATCTGATATCAAATGCTGTCCATCTTGCTGCAAATTCTACTTTCCAGGCTAATTTTCCAAGGTCTTTACCGATATCAGCCTCGCCAACATGACCGCATCCTTTGACCATCTTTGAGCCAATCTCTGTATCGTGACAAGAATATTTTACTTTCTTTTCATCAGCAATGTATTCAGAAGCTTCTGCTGTGTAGAGACGATTACAGTTAACACAAACCGGAAAATATGGTAAATATTTTTGATATTTTTCTTGTCCTACCAATTCTGAAATTTTATCTCCAATCTTTGCACTGTTTTGTAGAATTGTGTGGATTTGATCTTTTAGTAATCCTTGTTTGTAAGTGTCAACTGCTCTTCTAAATTCATATTTTATTCCCACTTTGTCTAATCCATCTAATAGGATACTGCTCATGTGCATTCCGTAAGAATCATGACATCCATAAGGATCTGGGATTAACGATACTGGTTTTGCAATATGTTCTTCTAAACCAAACTCTTGCATTCCTTCAGGAATTTTTCTTAATCCATCAAGATCATCTGAATATGCAATTAGTTCTGATTTGTATCCTAAATTCTCTAATGCAAGTTTAACTCCGTATGCTCTTACTGCATCTCCCAAACTTCCAATGTGTGGGATTCCAGAAGCGCCTAACCCACTTTCAACTCTAAGTAGATCTGTGTTTCTTCCTAGGGCTTTTTCTCGTTCGAGTAATTCAGAAGCTAATTTGTCAATCCAAGTTCCTTTTCCGATAATTTTTTGTTCTACCATGTCTTTTCACTAATTCAATGTCTTGGACATGTATGGCCCATATAACGAATACCCTAATTTTTGATAATACTCTCTTGTACCAACTGCACTGATCACTAGAAGTTTTTTGGCATCAAACTCTTCTTTAGATATTTTTTCAGCTTCTTTCATCAAATTCTTTCCTAACCCTGAATGCTGAATTTCATCTTCTTCTTTTTCTCCTAGTTTCAATGACTTTCCATACACGTGGATTTCTCTTACTATGCATGTATCTTGATTAATTTCATCTCTGTGTGCATCAACACTCGGTTTTCTCAATCTCAAAAACCCGTAAATTGATTCATTCTTGTCCTCATATGACAAGAATACTTCTTTTCCGCCAGATGAATCATAATCAATTCGGTTTAATTTTACATCGCCCCCATCTGCTTTGTTGTTAGATAGTCCTGCTTCTCTGCATCTGATACATTTGCAAGAAAGTCCTTGTTTTGCAAGATTCTGGTGCACGATTTGCCTTAAATTCCCTGATTTTGGACCTGCGATGATTTCTTTTGAAGAAATCTCTCTTTGAATTCTCATAATTCTTACCCATTTTGGAACGTTTCTTTTAGCTTCTGTTAGAACTTTGATCATATCTTCATCAGAATATGGTGTGTATTTTCCCTGCTTGTATTCTTCGTATAGTGGAGTATTCTCAATAACTAATGATGGATAAATTTTCAACATGTCTGGACGTAATTGTGGGTCTGAAAACAATTTTTTGAAATCTGCAATGTCTCCTTCTGGTGTCATTGTAGGCAAACCTGGCATCATGTGTGCAACTAGTTTGTAACCTGCATCTTTTGAAATTTGAAATGATTCTACTACATCATTGTAATCATGTCCTCTGTTGACTATTTTGTAAACTCGCTCTTGTAATGATTGAACTCCAATTTCAATTCTAGTAATCCCATAACTTAACATCAAATCTACATGTTCTTGTTTACAATAATCTGGCTTTGTTTCAATTGTGAAACCTACATTTCTTATTGCTGCATGTTCGTTGTTTGATTTTGCTTCCTCTAAATCTTTTGAATCTGTTCCGTTTAATGCATCATAACATGATTTGATAAAATCTTTTTGATAGTCTTTTGGCATGAATAGAAATGTTCCACCTACAATGACAATTTCCATTTTAGATGGGTCATGTCCAAATGCAATTAATTTTTCAATCTTTGATGTGATTTGTAATTTAGGATCAAATTCATTTGCAATTGCATTTAATGATGATGGTTCTTTTCCTGTATAGCTATTAGGAGAGTTAAATTCAATTCCTCCTGGACAATATGTGCATCTTCCATGAGGACATGCATATGGTTTTGGCATTAATGCAACCACTGACACTCCTGATGCTGTTTTAGCTGGTTTTCGTATTAACACTTTTTTTAGTTTATCAAAATCTGAATCTTTTACCATTGATAATATTTCATAATTTTTTGGAATTCTTTCTAGTGCGTATTTGGTACAAATTTTTATGATCTCTTCTTTTACCTGCTTTTTGCTTGGCTCTTGTATTGTTAGAAGATTCTGAGTGATCTCATCACATGCTTTGGATACGATGGGGTCAAGCTTATTCATAAATGATCATTTTGATTTGGACATAAATTCGTTAAAAAATTTGGCATATTTGATATCTATTTACGCCTAGTTGTCTTTCTTTTAGCCGTCTTTCTAGCTGGTTTTCTCTTCACTGCCTTTTTCTTTGCTGCACTCTTTCTAGCTGGTTTTCTCTCAATATTTTTTTTAATATTTTTTAATTTGTTTAACTCTGTTTGAATTCTTTTAATTTCAGCAATCATTTCTGTTTTGAATAAATCATTATTTATTTCTGACATGAGTTGACCTGAAGAATTTTCTATATGATTTAAGATTTGTTAATAATTTATTCTGGTTTTTGCTCTATGCTTTTTCCAGATACAACATCATCACCATTGCCTTTTTTTTGCTCTTTTCTATATTCCATCTTTAACCATATTGGTGTGATGATTGTAGTAACTGCAACCATGATTACAATAGTTGAATATACTTCAGATGTGAGAATTCCTGCTGTAATTCCAACTCCTGCAACAATCAATCCAACTTCTCCTCTTGAAATCATTCCAATTCCAACTCTCATTCCTTGTTGTTTGTTTTTCAAAAAGAACATTGCTGGTAATCCACAACCAAAGAACTTTGTTACAACTGCAACTACAATTATCACAGCACTTAACATTAAAATTTCCAAATTAACTGCTCTAAAATCTACCTGTGCACCGATGATGGCAAAAAATAATGGTGCAAAAATCAACCCTATCTTGCCAATATAATTTTCTATTTTATCAAACACTTTGCTTGTTGATAATGCCATTCCTACTGCAAACGCTCCAACAATTGGGGATAGTCCAATTGATCCTGCAAGCGCCGCCGCACCAAAGAACGACGCAGTCGCAATTCCCTCAACACTTCCCTTTGCTTTCCATAGTCTTGGTGTGATAATTTTTGGTATGATTACTACTGCCACGATTAACATTATTGCAAAGAATCCTAATACTTTCAAAATTGTAATTGTAACGTCTGTAATGTCGATGTTGTCTATTCCTCCATCTGAACCTGCAATTGATGAAACAACTGATAATACTGCAATTGCTAAAATGTCGTCTACCACTGCTGCACCAATGATTAATCTAGCTTCTGGAGTTTTGATTTTACCAAATTCACTTAATACTTGAATTGAAATTGCAATACTTGTAGCAGTAAGTGCTGTTGCAATTAACATTGATTGTAATGCATCAAATCCAAACATTTGGAATACTATAAGACCTGCAAAGAATGGGACTACTACCCCTAATGTTCCAACTGTAAATGATGCCTTCCCCCCTTTGAGGAATTCTTTTGGTGTCATCTCTAAACCTGCCATGAATAAAATTACAATTGCTCCAATCTCTCCTAGTATTCTGATTTCACTGTTGATCTGAAGTAGTTGTTTCCCATCTACTACAAAAAATGTCCCTAATGCAAATGGCCCTACAATCATTCCAGCTAATAATTCACCTAAAACAATTGGAAGTTTTAATCTGAGGAAAAGTTCTGCCATTAATTTGGCTGCAAAAAGTAGTATTCCTACCCCGATAA
>DAOWGL010000116.1 GCA_030637455.1 Candidatus Nitrosopumilus sp.
ACTGATGTAATGAAATTTCAAAAAGATACCAAAGTAAAATTTGTAGTTACAAAACAAATGAGTATGCACAAAACTCTGATTGATGTTGTTGAAAATAGAATATCTACAACACTAGAAGAAAATAAAATCACACTTTCAAATAATGAAGTAGATGTTATGATAATTGGTCATGGTAGTAAAGATCCCAATGCACAAAGATCATTAGATTACATTGTAAATGAATTAAAAGATTCTTAAAGAAATGTTAGCAGATGTTGGCTAGAAATAGAACAACCAGATATTTTTGAGGGAATTAAAAAATGTGAAAAAGATAATCCCAAAGTTTTGATAATTGTTTTTTATTTCCTTCATGAAGGAGCACATGTAAAAACTGACATTAACAATGATTTGATACCAGCACTTGAAAAATCTACTATAGAAAAATCATACATTACTAAACATATAGGAACAGATCAAAAGATGATAGATTTGATTTTAGAGAGAGCAAAAGAGGTAGAAGATGCAAACTAAGAAAGGCCAATCAATTGAAGATGCCAGTATGCAAATGATTGAAGACGAGATAGGTCCACATAATTTTAGTGAAAAAGAATGGCCTATTGTTAGAAGAATAATTCATTCAACAGCAGACTTTGATTTTGCAAATAAAAATAAATTAATTTTTCATAAAGATGCGATTGTAAGTGGAATGAAAGCTTTGAAAAATGGTTGTAGCATAGTAGTTGATGTTAACGGAGTAATTGGAGGAATGAATAAACAAAATCCAAAAGATTTTGGAAATAACATAGTTTGTAATATTTCAAAACCAGAAATAATGGAATTAGCAAAAAAAGAGGGTAAAACTCGTTCCCAAATATCTATGAGAGCTGCTGCATCAGATATTGATGGAGGAGTTGTAGCAATAGGAAATGCCCCAACTGCACTTCAAGAAGTAATTCAGATGGTCAAAGAAGGCATTGTGAAACCAGCTTTAATCATTGGAATTCCAGTTGGATTCATCTGTGCTGCAGAATCAAAAGAAGAGTTATCAAAGTTGGAAGAAGCACCATTTATCACCAATATCGGTAGAAAGGGAGGAAGTTCTTCAGTCTCTGCTACAATTAATGCAATTTTCAAATTAATTAGAGCAGAATCATCTCTTTGAAGATTTTATACAATTTTTAATAAAAATTTCTGCATAGTTTGAGCTATCAAAGTAGAGATGACCATAAGATGCTAATGTGTTATCTTGAATTAGTCCATCCTGATGTTTCTTTATTCCTTCACCTATTTCTAAAGTATAAGCAAATTTTGAATCAGATGAAACTGAATCTAAATGTGAGTAGTGAAATTCATGCCCATGAAAATTATGTAGTTTTTCAGATATTGTGGTTTTTGAAATAATCTTACCTTTTGTGTAATTTAGTCTCATTTTATTTGTCATTTTAGTTTCAGCATCAAAGATACCAATCATTTTGTATTTTTTATTTTTAGATAAAATAGATTTTGTCAAATACATTAATCCACCACACTCAGCATAGATGGGAAGATTATTTTCAGATAACTTTTTTATTGATTTTTTCATAATTTGATTTTTTCCAAGAGCATCTCCTAAAACTTCAGGAAAACCACCACCAATGTAAAGACCATCACACTTTGGAATTTTTTTGTCTTTTATAGGACTAAAGAATTTTAGATTTGCACCCTCACGACGTAATGCTTCTAAATTGTCTTGATAATAGAAATTAAATGAAGTATCAAGTGCAACTGCAATAGTAGTTTTTGGTTTTTTAGGTGTGGGTTTTGATTTTTTAGTAAGATCAGATGAATTTTTTGCAATTTTAATTATTTGATTAATATCAATATTTTTTGAAATAATTTTAGATATTTTTTCAATTTGCTTTTTGAGAATTTTATTCTCTAATGTTGAAATTAATCCAAGATGTCTTGATGGTATATTTAGTAAAGGGTTTTTTGGAATCACACCAATAATTGTGATTTTAGTTTTTTCTAGTGCACTTTTACACAAAAGTGCACGCCTTTTCCTACCTATTTTGTTAAGAATAATTCCAGATATACGAGAATTTCTATGAAATTTTAAAAATCCAAGTGCAGTTGCTGCAATAGAGCGAGAAGTTTTACTTGCATCTAAAACTAACAGTACAGGTGATTTTGTTAGTGATGCCACATGATGTGTACTAGCATAATTTGAAT
>DAOWGL010000204.1 GCA_030637455.1 Candidatus Nitrosopumilus sp.
GTGGAATTTTGTAGGTGTTTCTAGTGGCACTTATTCTACCATCGTTGTAGAACCTACTGGTGTAGAAACAGAGTCCAATTCACATACGAAATAATAAATCCAATTTACACATCTATCTGCGTCCACTTTATTCCCCAAGAAAGGTTCAAGCCTCTATGAAATTGAATCTAAAAATAAAAAATTAACTTGTTGGATCCATTGCTGCAGCACGTTCTGATTTTTTTAGTTAATATTACTGATACTCTTTAGAAAAATTCTTGCTATCTTACATCCTCTTAAACTGTAGTCCAGGTTCAGAGGTAGAGATAATCTCTGAGATTAGTTCACTTGCAGGAGTAATTGAGGTAAATGGAGTCTTTGGAAAATATGATGTCTTTGTTAAGGTATCAGCTGAAAATCCTGATGCAATGGAGAAAATAGTATCTCAAATTAGAAAGATCAAGGTAATCAATAGTCATACCCTTCCTGTAGTTTATGGGCAGGGTGGAACAATTGACAATTAATTGTTAACTAATGAGAAATGTTTACACTCTGATACTCCAACCATTCTCTTACCACAATTTGTACATGTTATGTTTGCCATATCATCTATCAGAATAGTTTTCATATTACAATCCTTACAATACCATGAACGCATCATACACGATATAGGCAAGCATCAGATATTAGATTATCATTATTGAACTTAAAAAAAATTGGCAAAAAGTATGATAGTAACCAAAACCACTTTGTTATCCATTGACAACAAATCATTACAGCTCCTTTTCAACAATGTAATGTTTGGAATTACTTGATTGCTATCTACTATACTAGTAAAATTATAGAATAAAAAGACAGTTTGAAAATGTTGAACTTTTGTTAGAAAATTACAAAAATAATAAAAAGAAGTTAGCAATACACTCAAAGCTGTTTAAATTTATCTTATGTCATAAAATGATCATGAATACACAAATTGTGGAAGAATACATGATGTGCAAAGACTGTGATAATTCTTTACCTCATTGTCACTGCAAGTGTCCTTATTGTGGTGAACGGGATAAATGTGAATGTGCATTATTTGATGCTGCAACTGGCGGATAAGATTTTTTAAAAAAGTATGAAATTCTAAATTGAATCTTTTTTTACCTCCAAGAAAGGTTCAGGCCTCTAAGGAATTGAACTATTGATATTTAACAAAAAATTAGATGAAAAGAAAAATCAAATTTGAGAAATTATGTGTTGTTTAAATGTGATTATTTCAAAAAAAATACATGAAAATATTGTTAGTTTTTGCATTAATTCCACTGATATTGTCCATAGGAATAGTACCTGTAATCCCATTTAGTAACGCAACTGAATATTCTCAGATCTGTATTGACAAAGTGTGGATTGAAAAGACTAAAGGCAATATTGCATGTGTAACACTTGAGACCGCAGACAAACTTGTTCAACGTGGTTGGGGTACTTTGTTATCTGATAACGCTTTTGATGAAAAATCTGAAATGCGTGAATTTCCTACTTATCCCGATCAACCAGAAGTAAATCCAGATTTTGATGAACACACATCAAAGTTTTCTCCACCAAAAGTTGAAGAAGTCACTGATGGAGTATATGTTGCGATAGGTTACGGATTAGCAAATAGTATAATGGTTGAAGGGGATGACGGTTTAATCATAATTGATGCACTGACTTCTTATGAAGCAGCAAAAGAAGTAATGTCTGAATTTAGAAAAATTACTGACAAACCTGTAAAGGCAATAATTTATTCTCATTCTCATCCAGACCATGTCAATGGTGCAGGAGCATTTGCTGAAGAAGCAGGAGATGATTTAGAAATTTATGCACATTCAACTTTGTTAGATAATTATTATCATGAAAGCGGTGAGTTAGCAACACTAATTGCAACTAGGGCCATTTCCTATTACGGGATTTTACTACCACAAGACGGACCAGACAGATTTGTAAGTGCAGGAATTGGTCCATTTCTAGAATCAGGTGATGTTACATCTGCATTTCTTCCTCCAACAATTACTTTTGATGATAGACTAGACATTGAAGTTGCAGGATTAAAGATGACTCTAATCAATGTTCCAAGTGAAACAAATGACGAAACAATAGTTTGGATTCCAGAAAAAGGAGTCTTGCAAGGAGGTGAAGTTCTTTATGAGTTATGGCCTAATCTTTACAGTGTTAGAGGTTCTAGTTATAGGGATGTTAAAAATTGGATTTCAAGTTTAGATGTAATGATTGACATTGAAGCCGAACACTTGGTACTTTCACACACCAGACCTGTTTCAGGTACTGAAAATGTACGAGATGTTTTGACTGCAACACATGACGGTGTTCAGTATCTTTACGACCAAACCATTAGGGGAATCAACCAAGGATACACTGAAGATGAATTAGCTCAAATGATTGAATTGCCTGAACATCTAAAGGATCATCCTTGGTTACAGGAAAGATATGGTGAACGTGCATGGCATGTACGAGGAATTGTTAGTGGAAATGTAGGATGGTTTGAGGGGGATTCGACTTATCTAAATTCTATTAGTTTTGATGAAAGAGCACAAAAAACTATTGAAGGATTTGGTGGAACTGAAAAAACTCTCAACATGGTAAGGGATGCCATAGATAACGGTGAATATCAGTGGGCTGCAGAATTGGCAA
>DAOWGL010000119.1 GCA_030637455.1 Candidatus Nitrosopumilus sp.
CATCATGCCACAAATGAATATACAAATTCCTCCAAACCTATCTCCAAAATCATATCAGAGTTTCTTGTCAGTTGGAATAAATGACTGGGGCGGAATATCTCCACTTACACCCGATTTTGTAAATCCTGAATTTTCTTGGCCAGAAATTAGCAAAGTAGACGAGTATTCAAAGAAAGCAGGCTTTGATTTGAAATGCAGATTCCCAATATACCCAGAATACTTTTCTTTTGTTAGCAAAGAGTTAAGAGATAAGATATCAGTCATTGAAGATGAGGAAGGATACGTAAAAGAGGAGTATTGGAGATGATTACTAACATAGATTCACTTTTCAAAAATGCCGATCCTGTACTAGCAGGAATTCTAAACAATGCATTATCTGAAAAGGAAATTTCTGCAGATGACGGATTAGAATTATTCAAAGCCCAAGGGATTGGATTTCATTTAGTAGGGCTTGTTGCAGACGAATTAAGAAAGAGACGAGTTGGAGATATAGTATCCTATGTCGTAAATAGAAATATCAATTTCACAAATGTGTGTATCAAACAATGTGGTTTTTGTGCATTTAGTAGAGATTTTAGAGAAGAGGAAGGATATTTTCTTCCAAATGAGGAAATTGTACGTAGAGCAAAAGAAGCACATCAATTAGGAGCAACAGAAGTTTGCATTCAAGCAGGACTGCCACCAGACATGGAGGGAGATTTGTATGAAAAGATTTGCAGAGATATCAAAAAAGAAATTCCAGATATTCATATTCATGGATTTTCTCCTGAAGAGATTCTCTACGGTGCAACTCGCTCAAATGTATCAATTGAAGAATTTTTGAAAAGAATGAAAGAAGCAGGAGTGAACTCTCTTCCAGGTACATCAGCTGAAATTTTGGATCAAAAACTAAGAGACAAGATCTCTCCAGGCAGAATTAGTGTAGAGGATTGGGAGACAGTCATCAAAAGTGCCCATAAGATGGGAATTAACACAACCTCAACTATGATGTTTGGACATGTAGAAACACTTGAAGACAGAGTAAAGCACATTGTAAAATTAAGAGAAATTCAAAAAGAAACAGGCGGATTTACAGAATTTGTTCCACTGAACTTTATTCATACTGAAGCACCAATGTACATTCACGGACTACACGAAGGGATAAGACAAGGCGGTAGCGGAAATGATGTTTTACTTACACATGCAGTTTCAAGAATAATGTTGAATAATTCAATTGATAATTTACAAATGTCATGGGTAAAAGAAGGGCAAAAAATGTCTCAATTGTTACTCATGTGGGGAGCAAATGATTTTGGTGGAACTCTAATCAATGAAAGTATTTCAACATCTGCAGGTTCAGAATATGGTCAATTACTAAAACCTAAAGAAATTAGAAGAATGGTAAAAGAAATTGGAAGAGTTCCTGCTGAAAGAAACACCAACTATGAAATTCTGAAAAAATTTGATGGAGAAGAAGAAGTAGAAGACAAACTAGATACTGTTACAGATAAACAATTTGGATCATATGTAGAATTGATTAAAATAAATAAATTCAATTACAAAAATCCTAGGAAGCAATAATTTGTCCGCCTTAGAAAAGGCACTGAACAATGCAAAAAAATTAAAGATTGATGAATGTGATGTTACTTCAGTAAAGAAAAAAATTATTACAGTTAGAATTACAGATTCAGAAATTGTAGAGATTAAACAGAATTTTGATCAGAGTTTTGGAATTAGATTAATTCAGGATAAAAAAATTGCATCAATGCAGACAACAAATGAAGAAGAGATAGAACAAACAATGCTGAAAGCTTTGAGTGCATCATCGAATCTCAAATCAAGGGAATTTTGGGGAGGATTACCATACAAAGCAGAACATGCTCAACTAGAGGGAACGTTTGATGAAAAACTAGAGCAGATTTCAGGTGCCAAATGCATGGATATCGCACAAAATATGATTAATTCTGCAAATAATGATAAAGTGAATACGATTACAGGATCTCTCCACATAGTATCGGAGAAATTTGAATTGATGAATTCTAATGGACTAGATTTTTCTGATAAAGCCACATACATTTCAGGAATCATTAATGCGGAATCAGAGAGAGGAGAAACACCAGTGTCAGGAATTGGACATTCATGTGGAAGAACATTGTCAAATTTTTCTCCAGAACAAATAGGAAAAGATGCAAAGACAATGTGTGTAGAATCAATAAATCCACAGAAAATTGATTCAGATGTATATTCTATAATTTTTGAGCCATATTCAGTAGGAGAGTTATTGGCTTTTGTTGTAGCTGCAAACTTTAATTTTAAAACATTTAGAGAAAAGAAAAGTTGTTTTTCAAATAGTTATGAAAAAGAAATTGCAGTTAAAGAACTTAATCTAGTTGATGATCCACATGTACCAGAAGGGATTGGAACAAAATCAGTAGACGATGAAGGAATCAAGACAAAGAAACAAAATCTAATCGAGAAAGGTGTTTTCAAAAATACATTTTCAAACCTATTTGATAGTTACAAAGAAGGGGGTCGATCGACAGGCAATGCATCACGTCCCGGCTCCCCCATGGGAAGAAGTTCTGAGCCAATTCCAACCTCATCTCCTCACAATCTGAAAATAATTTCAGGGGATTATTCCCAAGAAGAGATGATAAAAGAAACAAAACACGGCTTGCTTGTAGGAAGATTATGGTATACATATGCAGTAAATCCAATTAGAGGGGATTTTTCATGTACTGCAAGAAGTGGAATTAGAATTATTGAGAATGGAAAAATTGTAGGTCCAGGAAAATCAGTCAGAATAATTCACAGCCTTCCAAACATGTTGAAAAATATTTCAGCCATTGGGAATAATCAAAGAAACGTTATCCAGTGGGCATCCCTTCCATCAATTACTCCCTCACTAAAGGTTGAAAACATTGCAGTGAATTCCATTTAGGCTCTAATTTAGTCACAAATTACTTGAAAAACGTGACTAGCAGATAGGCAACATAACCAATAGTCAAAGCAATACCCATTGGCCTACCAATTATTCCAGTCTTCAAAGCAATGAGTAAAGATAAACTGAATATGATCATTATCGCATAATCAACATAAACATCAGCGCCAACCATTACACCTCCAAGTGCTGCACCAACTCCCATTATCATCAAAATATTGTAAATGTTACTTCCAATAATATTTCCAACACCAATGTCTGCATGACCTTTTCTAATTGCAATAATTGATGTGATTAATTCTGGAAGAGAAGTACCAATGGCAATTACAGTTAATCCAATTATCTTTTCAGATAAACCAAATTCTTTTGCTAAAATTACTGCATTGTCAACTGTAAGTATAGCACCAACATATAACAAAACGACACCGATTCCAATTAATCCTGCAGATTTTAGATAAAGATTGTTTGCGCCTTGCTTAATTTCTTTTTTATTTTCTTCTTTGTTTTCTGCTCTTTGTTTCATTGCATCTTTGAATGTATAATATGCAAATACGCCCAAACCAGCAAGTAACAAAATACCATCATATGTAGAAAGTTCACCGTCAATTGATAATAAAACAAGTAAAAACGAAACACCAAGCATTATCGGAATTTCTTTTCGTAGTACAGATTTGTGTACTGCCAGTGGAACTATAATTGCTGCAATACCAATCACCATACCAACATTTGCAATATTACTTCCAATAATATTTCCAAGAATTATTGCACTGTGCTCTCCAGCTGCTGCAACACTTGCTGCAAGTTCAGGAGTTGATGTACCATATGCTACGATGGTCATTCCAATTACTAAATTACTAATACGAAACTTTCTTGCAATTGCTACACCGCCACTAACTAACCAGTTACCACCAAAGCATAGCATAACTAATCCAACTACAGTTAGTATAGCACTTATTGCAATTTCCATAAATTGATTTTGAGTTTTGGCCGTTTAAATCAGGTGATATACTATAATTTCACAATTCAAACAATTCAAGCTAATTGTAAAAACAGTCGATCTAGTCACGATCAGGTGTAAAAAAACCATCTGAGAAGATCAACAAAACCCATGTCAAACACTAATAAGGTAACGTACCGTACTATACGGTATGATGCGAGCAAGACTAACATATGTACCACTAGAAGTGGCAGACCAATTCGGGGATTTCATCACACATAGAGATGAACAAGTTCTCGATGCAGTAAAAGCAAGAACAAAAGATTACAGTACGTTATCTTTATTGAAATTGTTATACCAATTAAAAGCAAATCCAATGACGTTTACTGATTTGTATTCAAAGTCAAAGATTAGAATGAAAAAATCATTTCTAAACTATTTGCACTTGTGTGTTGATTACAGATTCATAGAAAAAGAAGCAGTAGGTGCAAATGTAATTTACACCATAACAGACAAGGGAAGAGTAATGTTGAATTTGTTTGTGCAAAAAAATGATTATGTATGTTGATGAGATATTTTTTGTTCCTAAGAACTAGTTTTTTCAGCGTTCTTTAATTTTTTTATCAACTCGTCGATTTTATTCTCAAGTTCTTTTTCTTTATTTTCCATTTTTTGAAAATGTGCTTTAGTAATTGCCTCTACCTCAGTCTCGATATCTTCTTCTAGTATTTTTTCAGATACCGGCAAAAATCTTCTTTTAATAATAAAAGCAATTCTAAAACCAAATTCAAAAATAGTTACAACTGCCATTGCAGCCATAATGCCACCAAGGCTTTCCATGAATTTGACAGGGATTGAATTTAGCTGTTTCTCTGTAAAGAAATTCGGATCAGCATATACAGCTGCACTTGTTAAAAGCAAACTCAATATCGCATATGGAATCATTTTGGCAATTTCGCTAGCTGCTACTTCTCGATAATATGACAATATACGGACAACTGCAATAATTGACATTGAAACAAATAATGCAATTTCAAATGGCATGTCCTTTGAAATTAAGAAAACAAAAAACGCTAAAACAATAAACCAAACAAACGTAATTGCCGGAAATATCACTATGTAAGATGCACCGTATAATGCGAGAGATTTTGGTTTGACCATATCCCCAACAGATACAGGGTAGAAGGATTTTGGGAGAAAATCTCGTTTTGATATGAAACGATAAAAATACCATACAAATAATGAATAAATCGCAATTCCTATAACAAACAGCAAAAATGAGAATATTTTGCTGTCCTCTGAAAGAAAGGTACTTTCAATCAAGTCTTGTGCAAATGTAGAATCTTGCGCCCAAGATTGTTCAAATGAATCTACAGATATGAAAAATACTTCGAAAACAATTATGGTTATTTGTGCAAGTCTTAGATTTATTTTCATTTAATGAAATCTATTTAAAAAATGAAAATTTAACATGGGATGCATTAAAAAAATAAACAATTGCCGTGATTTTAGGAATAAGACTAAGTAATTTCTAATTCTATTGGATTGTACGCATCATTTTATTTCCGGTAATTCCAGAAACAACACTTGCAATACCATTAGCGAATAATCCAATTGACATGAAAATTACCATCATTGCTAATGCCAATCCAGGATAAGCTAAAAGTATTCCTGCAAAACCAACTGCAATTGCACCTAACACAATACCTGAAACGCGAGAGCCTTTGTCTGCACCCCTTGAAGTAATTCCAGAACCAATCAAACCTAATCCATGAATTAAAATAATTATTGAAACAATCCAAATCAAGGTACCAATAGCTGCAATTGGATTTGCAATTGCAAATATTCCACCAATAATAGAAATAACACCTGTAGCTATACTAATTCCTCTAGATTTACCAGAAGCTTGTTTTGCAACCCCACCTACAATAATTCTTGAAACTCCAATTACCACCAAAGCAATTCCCAATAGCATTACATGAAATGATATGGCTGCCTCTGGATTTGAAATAACATATGCTGCAAGGGCTATTGCAATAACTCCCAAAATGATTTCAGCTATACGAATTCCTTTTGGAGTCTTATCCATGATGAATTTATGAACATATTCAGATATTTAATATCAAATTGAGGAATATAGTTGACAAAATGGGGTCAAAAGTAGTTACTTTCTAAGGGTTTAGATTTTTTTCTATAGTTATTTTATGAAATTTCGATGTTGAAAGTAATAGTATGATCCAATTTGTATGGCAATGGGGCCAGCATCAATTGCCTTTACTGCTTCAGTTAATACCATGTGATAGCCTTCTTTTGTGATTTTATCAAATTCTGCAAAAAATTGTTCCTCATGTCCTCGTTTCTTCCACAATACTGCAATAGCATCTGTTTTTAGCTGAAC
>DAOWGL010000171.1 GCA_030637455.1 Candidatus Nitrosopumilus sp.
AAAGAAAAGTATTCTGGGTATATTGGGAATCTACATTTTAAATCAAAGCCTGCTTTCTTGGAGTATTCATCCACTTTGCTAATTTCTGGCCAAGAAAATTCAGGATTTACAAAATCGGGTGTAAGTGGAGATATTCCTCCCCAGTCATTTATTCCAACTGACAAGAAACTCTGATATGATTTTGGAGATAGGTTTGGAGGAATCTGTATGTTCATTTGCGGCATGATGATTCTTGATAGTGCTACAACTAGTTTGAAGTATTTTTCATCAGCTGATGGTTGGTCTTTCATTTTAGTATCTGGCTTTGGTTGAAAGTTTTGTAAAATCACTTCTTGAATATTCCCATGTTTGTCGTCTAGTTGTTTTATTGCAAACAATGAATCAATTATTTCCTCTATGGTCTCCCCGATACCTACTAGAATGCCTGTAGTCATTGGGATGCCTAGTTTTCCAGAATTTTCTAAAATTTCTAATCTTGCTTTTGGTCTTTTACTTGCTGCCAAATGGTGTGGCATGCCTTTTTCAGTTAGTCGCTCACTAACGTTTTCTAGCATTACGCCCATTGACACATTAGTTTTTTTCAATTCCTTCATCTCGTCATAATTTAGATTTCCAGCATTTGTGTGTGGGAACAATCCCATTTCTAATGCAATTTCTGAAGAATGAATCAGGTATTCTACAGTGGATTTGAAACCGTTTTCTTTTAACCAGTCTCGAGCTTCTTGATATCTTTGTTCTGGCTGTTCACCTGTAACAAAAAGCGTTTCTACGCATTTGTATTTTTTTGCAAGTGTTAGCAATTCAATAATTTGTTGTTTTGACATTAACGAAAGTTTTGCCTCTCCGGGTTCTGATTTGTAAGTACAGTATGAGCAAGTATCTTTACATAGATTTACAATATTGAAAAATGCTTTTTTGGAAAATGTCACAGAATTTTTTTTGAATTTTTTTCTTAAATTTTGTGAGACTTTGAACAAGTCATCTGAGTTTTTTATTGCTTTTTGATATATCTCAATAATGTCTTGACGGGAAACTGGCTTGCCCTCTAAAATATTGTTTAAACTCTCTGAATCAAAGACAAGATTGTTCAACAGAAGAATTTCTTGTTAGGAAGTATTTATGCTTGTATTGATTTAATTTCCATTTGGTCTTCCATCTAGTGTAATTGTGATATTTGTAGTCCTTCCGTCTCTTAGGATTTCTAAAACCATTTCGTCTCCTACTGATTTTGCTCTTTGCAAATGAACCAAAATATCGTCAATTTTTCTGACCTCTTTTCCATCTACTGCTAAAATGACATCTCCTCCTACTGGATAGTTTACTCCATCAACTTCGATGGTTTTCTCTGAACCAATCAACCCTGCCTGGAATGCTGGACTATCTTCTACTACTGTAATTACTAGAAATCCAATTGCATCTTTTAGATTCAGAGCACTTGCCATGTCTGGATCAATATCTCTACCTGAAATTCCAATCCATGGGTGTTTGTATTCTCCCTTTTCAATTAATGTCGGAACAATTTTTGCAACAGTTTGTGATGGGATTGAAAATCCAACCCCTGCAAATTCACCTGTTCCTGATTGTATTGCCGTGTTAATTCCAACTATTTCTCCACGCATGTTCAGTAGTGGTCCGCCAGAATTCCCTGGATTGATTGCAGCATCTGTTTGAATTACATCTGGGATTTGATAATTTGATTCTGTTGGAAGTAATCTTCCTAATTGACTGATAATTCCTGCAGTCATGGAACCTGACAATCCAAATGGGTTTCCGATTGCTGCTATCTGCTCTCCGACTTTGAGATTGGATGAATCCCCAATAGATAATGGATGTAAAAATGATAAATCTGCATTGACTTTGATGACGGCAATGTCTGTGTATGTATCTGTTCCAATAATGTCTGCATTGTATGATCTACCATCAAGAAATGTAACTACTACTTTGTTTGCATCTTTTATGACATGTGCATTTGTTATGATGTGGCCTTTCTTGTCAAAAACAAAACCTGAACCTATTCCTCCTGTAATATCTTCTGATTCCCCTCTTTGAACATTAACTCTAACCACTCCTGGTTCTGATTTTTCAAAAATTTCAATTAATGATAAACTCTTGGAAAACAACGGTGTTGCTTCAGCAACAATGTCCGGATTAGTATTACTGATATCTGGTTTCAATGATTCTGGTGGTGCGATAAACAGTACTGCAACAATAAATAATGTCATTGCTGCTCCTATTGCTCCACCTACAAATACTCCTGATTTGTCCATGAGGGTTTTTTCCTTGTTTTCTATCTAAAAGGCTTGCTATACGCTGATTGAGCTTTGAGAATGATCTTTCATTGAATAACTTCTACCTCTCCATGTTACCGCGGATTTTCTTTTAGCTTGTAGTAATCCACTCAAAAATCCTAAGACTACCACCAAACTTCCTAATGGTGCAAATATTGCATATACTAGTTTTATCTTTAAACCTATTTTCACTTCTATTATCGCTCCAATGTAAATCAGAACTGAAGCAATTGCCGATGTCATACAAAGTATTTTTGCAGATGTTGCCTCTATTGCTAACAAAGTTGAAATTGCTAATATTGGAAATGGAACAAACAACAAAAATACTATTGCAAAAAATATCCCTATTGCAATTTTTCCACTTTGAAGATAGAGTGGCACCATTAATCTTTTTAGGGCATTCCATAATGTGCCCTTGTCTCGTGCCCAAATCGCTTCAATGAGATGTTCTCCACGAACCATTTTCATTTTATATCCTGCATCCTTTACTTTTTTCCCTAGTGCGCCATCTTCAATAATTTCCTGCTTGACTCCTTCATGCGTACCAATTTCTTGATATGTTGTTTTTTTCAGAATAAAGAAACTCCCAAAAAAATAACCTGTCTTTTTTGCTGGGTTGTTTACATTCAATGCTGAAAATCTAGTATGCAAAAATGTTGAAATCATTGGTAGTGTAATGTTTGTCCAAAAATCAAATGTTAGCATTTTTGGTATTGCTGATAATGCATCTAATCCCAATGAATTCAAATGAGATACTGCAAGTGTTATGACATTTTTTGCATGTGTTGTGTCTGCATCAGTGAATAGTAATAATTCACCTGTTGCTTTTCCGTAACCTTCCATACATGCCCAGTTCTTTCCCATCCAGCCATCTGGTTTTGGTTTTGCAGACACTGGAATTATTTTTGAATATTTTTTTGCATATTCTGAAATTATTTCCCACGTTTTATCCTCTGATGAATCATCAATTACAATAATTTCATAATTTTCATAGTCTTGTTTTACTAACGAATCTAAGCATTTTCCAATAAATTCTTCTTCGTTCCTTGCTGGTAAAATTATTGAAACTTTGGGATTTGTTTTAGATATGTTTTCAAATTTATCTAAATATGGTGTCAATCTAAATGAATCAAGCATTGATTTGATAAGAAAAATCCATGCACCACAAATCCCAATTAGAATTGCAGTTAATGTATAATTGAAAATATCTAAAATTAAATCCATGAAACCTATCTCTCGATTTCTTCTTTGATACTTTGCATGGCCTGCTCTGTACCACTTTTGATGTGTTTTTTAATTATGCCCGTAAACATACCCATCATCCCTGTCAGTTTAATGTCCCAATATGTTGAAAGTATTGTTTTTTCACCTTTAGTAGATAATGATATTATTTTTTCACCATCGATTATCCCTTTGGTGAATCTTACTTCAATTTTCTCTTTAGGGTGAATTTTTACTTGTTGTAAGCATTTTTGGTCTCTAAATGCAATTGTAACTTCTCTGTTGATGGTGTTTCCCTCTTTTGAAATATTTCTAACTTCTTTGGTGCCCTTCCAAAACTTTGGCTCATTATCTATATCTGAAACAATATCCCACACTTTCTCTATTGGTGCGTTAATTTCCACTTCAACTTGGATTGTAGCCATAGGATGAAATCAATTCTTCCGCATTAAATATATTAGATTCCTACAACGTTTCAAGTAGACTGTGATCGGTAACATGCCTAAAATCCGGAACATTAACTCCAGTTCCAATGGCGTTTGCCATTCTTCGGTCACAGTCCCTTAAAATTTGAAAAAAAATGAAACCAACAAAATACATGCCAAAAATTGAAACTCTGGATGGTGCAGGTTTTTGGAAAAATGCATATGCTCACCAAAGAGGAAAATTATTGAAAAAAGTTAATGTTCCAGAAGATCAAATAATTGAACTAGTTAACAAAAAGTACATGGAAATCCCTGCAGCATTAAGATATGAAATTGAAACAAGTGGGATAAATAAAAAAGATTTACAATGAAATTCGAAAATCATTTTAACGGGAGAAATTAAGTTTTATCATGTCTACGATAACTTATGATGATTTTGCAAAGTTAGATATTCGAGTTGCAAAAATTATTGCTACTGAACCAATTGAAGGTAAATCTAGAATCATCAAAGGTAGGATTGATTTAGGAAATGATGATCAACGTGATGTAATAATTGGAGGTGCACAATATTATCAACCTGAAGATATCGTTGGAAAAACTGTTATTGTAATTGCAAATCTTGAACCAAAAAAAATGGCAGGAGTTGAATCAAATGCAATGTTATTGGCAGCTGATGTCGATGACAAACCTTTCTGGTTAACTGTAACAGAAGAAGTTCCTTTAGGAAGTCCGATCAAATAAATCCGATTAAAAATTATTTTTTAAATTAAAATTAATGAAAATTAGTTTTTAATCTATAAAATTAATCATAAATCATTAATTCTTTTTCTTCGAGTAATGCGTGTAAGTTGTTTACAGAGCGATATACGTCTTCTTCATGTTTAGCTCCTGTACAGACAAGTTTTCCTGATGAGAATAGCAAAATGACTGTCTTTGGGTCTACCATTCTATGAATGAGTCCTGGGAATTGTTCAGGTTCATACATACTTCGTGGTAATGTTCTTGCAGCTTGCTCCAAATGGATTTTTCCTCCTAGATTGATGGATGCGACAATATTCTGAATTGTTACCACTGCATTTTTTTTGACCTTGATTCCTCCTTTTCGAAGATCCTGCACTACTGTTTTTACTGCTTTTTTGGCCAATTCTTCGGATTTTGAACCAGTGCACACCATTTTACCTGAAGTGAAAATCAATGTCGCAGTTTTTGGAGTTTTTAATCTGAATACTAGTCCTGGAAATGAGTCTGGATGATATTCTACATCTGGAAATTTCCTAGTAATATCATCCAAGTCCATTTTCTGCATTACGTCTGCAGAAGCTACAACGTTTTCTACACTTACCATAGGTTTTGTTTGTGGCATATTTGCCTATTTTGTATTTGAACTATAATAAAAGCACTCGTCATTATTCTGCCTAAACACACATTTTTTCATTTTCAGATGTGTTGTACTATTTGAAATTAGGACGAATGCTTTAATTTGGTTCTGAGAAATATTGATTCTAGTGAATTTTACAAATTTTGATTTAGATCAGTTGTTTTCGATGGGCGATGATTCAAACCCATTGTTGATGATTGTCTGGATTCTTCCGATAATTCTTTTTGTATTTTATGGACAACAAATACAACTTTTTGTTACCTCTAGAGAAATTAAAAAAGGACTTAAAAAATTAGACAGTTTTAGGGGTGAATCTAGAACTGAATTAATTAATTATGTTAAAAATAATTTAAAAGTAAAAAATGATCCTGTAAAAAAAATTGATAAGTTTTTAGATTATTTTACAATCATGCCAGTTGATATGGATCCTAATGGGATTGTTGACAAAGTCCATCACACAGTTAGGTCTAGAGAGGATTTCACTAGAGCCCATGTAAAATCACTCTCCACTGAAATGAATGATATTGAATTAAGTAAAATCCAAACTTTGCTTGAAATTGCATCATCCCTACAAATGATTTACAAAATTGTTAATCACATGTTCTTAACTGCTAAAAAACAAAATAATTATCCTCTAATTTTACCACTACAAATGCTTCTGCCCTTTATAATGGAGCAAGCAGAGGCTATGAGAGAAGCAATTCCTGCATTCAAATCTGATCAGCCGGTTGGTGATGGAATTGGCTCGATGGTTGTTGGAAAAATGATGTTAGAACATGAAAAAGAAACTGTTGCATTTCAAACATCCCTATCAAAAATTGACTTTGAAGATAGAAAGTTGTTTCTTTTAAAAGCTGAGGGTCCTGGCTCAACAGTAGGTAGACCTGCAGACGGATTAGAAAAAATTATGTCTGAAAATAAAATTGATGCAATAATTATGATTGATGCCGCATTGAAAATGGAGGGTGAGGATTCTGCATCCATTGCTCAAGGTTTTGGTGCTGCTATTGGAGGAATTGGAACAGAAAGATTCCAAATTGAGGCAGTTGCAACAACAAACAGTATTCCGATATTTTCTATTGTGGTCAAACAATCAGTAAAAGAAGCCATCACTTTGATGACCAAAGAGATTGCTGATACTGCAGAACTTGTAAGATTACAAGTAAATGAAATGATTATTGAAAATACTAAACCTGGACAATCTGTTGTGATTATTGGTGTTGGTAATACATCTGGAGTTCCACAATGATTTTCTCCAAGAAAAAAATTACAACTGAATACACTGTAGAGCAATGCACCAAATGTGGCACTTTGACTAAAAGAAAATTTAATCATGGTGATATCTTGTTTGCAGAACTCTCAAAATGTACCTCTTGTGACGGACTCATTAGAATTGAGAAAATTTTTGGTGAAACCGTAGAACAATAATTTTTAGATTACTCTGTTTTGTATTTCACATTACAAGAAGGACAAAACCATGTTGCTGCTTCCCCTTGTTCTCTAAACATAAATCCACCACATTTTGGACACGGTCTAATTTCTTCACTCATGTTTTCATTATTTTTTTATTCGGTCTTTGTAGTTACTGTCACTCCGTTCTCATTAGGAATGAATGTGTGTTCTGCTTGTGCTACTCTTTGTTCATTAACTTCAATTAGTATGGGGTATGCTTGAACAGCTTTTTTCTTTACTAGGAAATCTAATAGTTCACGTGCTTCCTTTTCTTCCCATTCTTTTGTTAGCCATCTTAGGGCAAATGGTAACATGTTACAA
>DAOWGL010000167.1 GCA_030637455.1 Candidatus Nitrosopumilus sp.
CAAAAAGACTCTATTTCTGTCGATTTTGACGGATTCGACTAAGACTGCTTCTACCAGTTTCTCACATTAATCTAGTACTGCGTCGTGAGATAGGTTGGCTTTACGAGAGATCGCAGATACAATGACTCCACTACGACCGCCATCAGCGGTAACGTCTAAGATATCACCCATTATGCCCATTTCGGACCTGTATTGTTGTTTTGACATGCTCTAGTATAGAACAATGTAGTTTATGAGGAACATTCTGAAACTTCACAGCGGAACGCAAAGCGGAACGGTAGTTACATCATAAAAATTGCCCAATTTTTGATGATTTTGAAAATATATTAGAAAATTTGAAAATACACCATGCCTACTAAAATTTTTAAAAATCTCTATTTTTCTAAAAAAATAGTTTTTTGGGATTTTTTAAACAGAAATAATCAATTTATTCCAATTTTGAGTGATTTTGATGAAATTTAGTATATAAAGAACAGGATGATTCCTCGCTGTTCCTAATCTATCATTTTGATAGTATTTTTTCATGGTAAAATACCAAATTCGAAATTTTGAAGCAGTAGCCATCCTCTTGATGCTTGCTGCCTCACCCCTATCAGTGACCTATGCATTTGGTGAAAATGATAGTAATTCAGAAGAACTTAGAGTAATTCTAACAGAAAAAGTAGTCGATGGAAAGCTAAAAGTCAATCATTATGCCTTACCTGATGGACTATCTGAGGCTGATTTACAAAGAACTCTATCAATTGATGGCCAAATGTCTTGGGTTTATGTGAATTACAACACATACAATGCAGGAATAGTCATTTTTGATGGAAAAGCTTCAAAGTTGGGAGAAAATCTATGGGAGATTTCAATGGATGAGGATGTCCTAGATGATGAAGTAAGCTTCCAAGTCGTATTTTCTGGAAAAATTACAGAATCAGATGAGGAAAATGTGATTGCAGTTTCATTGATGAATTCCGTGATTAAAAATCCAGAAATTGCCCAAAATCTCAAATCATTACAGATAGGAGAACCGATCATTAGTTCAATTGATTCCAACCACGAATATAGAAATTTAATTCGGTGAAATATCACCATATTTTTTTCTTTAATTGACTAAAAATCATTCACAAGGTCAGCTTTGAGATGCAATGTAACTTTTTATTCCCATTTTGAAAAGTAAATCATAAAATGTTTGATAAATTCAAAAATGAAGAGGGAGGAGAAATGGTAGAAGAAAGAACTGATAACGATAATACTGAAAAAACCAATCCTGCAACAGAACCAACCAGTCAAATTGGAATTGGGGAATTAATGGGTAAACGGGCAAAATTAGAAGAAGCAATTGATTATGTAGGTTTAATGATTAAAAATCTAAAAGATAAGAGAACATTACTTGAAAAAGATATTGAAGAAGAATCAGTTGACATTAAGAATCTGAAAGAAAAGCTTCAGAAAGTTAGTGAATACATTGAGGAAGAAAACAGAGGAATTGCAGAATTAGCCAATAAGAGACAAAAAGTTGAAAATGAAGCAGATGAGGTAGGTTCCATTATCAACACATTAAGAGATAGACTTTCTGGTGTTGATAGAGTGATTGATGATGAAGGTAGTAGAGTCAAAAAAATTAAAGAATCTAGAGATTCATTTAATGAATAAATTTTAAAAATTAAAGATATTTGCTAGTTGTTGCTTCTTGAGTATCTGTTGGAACTGAAGGGAACATTTGTCCTGCTGAAGTTTCAGCAACAGCAGCAGCTTCTTTTAAGATACTTTCTGATTCTGCACTAGTTGTTTCGTCCATTCCAAATGCTGCATCTCCTGAGAAACTTTCTGTCATAAAGCCACCAAGCATTTCTGCCATTTGGCCAATTTCTTGCTCAGCACCTGGCATAATTTTTCCAAGAGAAGATTTTAGATTCTTCATCAATCCCATTGTTGGCATTATAGCTACTACAGTATCTCCAAGATCACTGCATGTAGTTAATCGTAATTCTATTTGCTCTAATGCTATTCTAGCACTACTCAAAATTTTTGTTACCTTTCTTACTTCAGCTAGTTCATTTCCAAGAACTTTGCTTGTTTGATTATCATGTTTTTGTGTTGCATCAACTATTCGTTGGAATAATTTTGCATCACGCTCTTGTAAACTGGATAACATAGTATCTAATTTTTTAATTTGTAATTGTAATTTTTTAATTCCTTCCTGAACTCTTGGTTTTAAGGCACCTTTAGGCTTGATAGTATCATTGATTTTTTCACTAATTCCAGGCTTTGATTGCTTTGACCATTTATCGGATAATCCAGGCATGAATTAGATTTTAGAATATGTACTTAATTTCCTGTGTAAAAAATGGTTAACAGTACATAAAAAATTACTAGCTAAAATTGAGTATTTTGAATTTCCTTTCCTGACAAATCAAATGTCATATGTGCTCTAAAATATGAAAAAAGGTTTCCAATTATGAAGTATGATTTCAAATTAGAGTAAGAAAATTTAGAATGTATCTTTAGAATTAATTGATTTTATGATTCCATCACGCTTCTTATACTCCAACTTTAAATTATGTTCTAATCGTTTCATAGTTTCTGAATGAGTTTCTTGATTTTCAGATTTAGGATTTTCTAATTCATACTTCTTATGCTCTTCAAGTTTGTTGATTCTTTTTTCATTAACTTTTAATTGTTGATCTAGCAAGTCTAACTGAATTTTACAATTTTTACATACTAATGATCTATCTGTTTCTATATTAGAAATAGAACCACATTTTTTACAAATAAAATCCATTTATAAAAAATGTATAATGATCTAAAATTAAGCGTATTGATAGAAATTTATTTTTATAATAGGATTTAATGCATATTTTATTGAATAAAAAAATTATCATAATATTCATAGTTGCTATATTAGCAATTGTTGTAGTAAGTTTTCCATTAAATGAAACAAGTGAAAAAAACAATATTTTATTTCATGTAACCCTTGCAGATCCTGATCTTTACATTAACGGTATGTATACTGAAGAATTCACTCTTGAGAAAGGAGAATATTTTTTCAGATTTGTCCCAAATGGTAGTAGTCCAAAAATTTTATCAATTACATTGAATGGGGATACATTTGATTATTCTGAAGACTTTGATCTGATAGGTACACCACATCAAACTGGAATCTCTGAATATTTTACATGGGATTACGATGGACAGAAAAATATTATCAATTCAGAAATACAAAAAATTTCAATTACAATTAATCCAAATGGAGAAACTATTGGTTCTGTATCGGTAGATATTTTAGAAAATTAAAAAGGCGTATTCCCCTTAGTTACAGAACATTGAGAGATTTCCTCTCTTAGTCAGTTGTTA
>DAOWGL010000079.1 GCA_030637455.1 Candidatus Nitrosopumilus sp.
CTGCTGGAAAAACAATTTTTCCTGTCAAAGAAATTACAAAACATTTAGAGACAAATTTGTTTGTGACATCAAAAATTACAGGTTGTAAATATGGTATTGGGAAAACAAGTTATGGGTTTGAAGTAATTATTGAGGGAATATCAAACTCCGGCATCAAGTAATGAAGCAAAGAATAGAATCGCTACAGACAATACTACAGTTATCTCTCCAAGTATGATAATTTTCTTTCTAAGTTTCTGAATTTCAGGTTCTGACATTTGATTTGACATAATTTTTTCTTCTACATCTTTGCGAATTACTCTAACATGCACAGCATATGTAATAATTAATGCAATAACAAGAATTATTTTAATAATTAGAAATTTTCCATAGCTTGTTAAAACGAGAAGATCAGGATTTCCAATTAATGTATGTGAAGTATACAAACCCGTAATCATTAAAATTATCAACGATGGAACGGCAACTTTGTTAAACCGTTTACCAACACGAATCATTATTTGCATTCGTTCTTCAATAGAACTAGTCATTGTTTTTAAAAGTGGAGAAAATACAATTCCAATAAATAAAGAACCACCAACCCAAATTGAAGCAGCTATTAGATGAATCCAAGTGATAATTGCCTGTTCTAGAGCTGCCATAGTTAATGATATTTTAAATCAAATATTATGTATTTGGATCTTACCAACCTTTTTTAGTTGTACAAATCTGGAATCATTGAAATGGCACTTCAAAGTAAGTTGACAGTTTATCTAGCAATAGTTGGAGTTTTAGCATTAATGGGTGGAATTATTTTCTATGCTAGTCTTGATAATGATGAACTTGCTCTAATTGAGATTGAATTGACAAATGTGAAACTATTAGATGTAAACACAGTAGATAATCAAGCAAAGTTTGAGGTTACATTTTTGGTAACAAACCCAAGTGATAAAACATTAACAGTTTCACAGATAGATTTCCAACTATATGGTGATAATAAATTATTAGGTTCTGGATTATATTCTACTGCAGACATTGCATTACCTGGTAGAGCATTGTTTATTTCAGGTGCAGAGATTCCATTGAAAAATACATTTGTTCTTAGCAAGTCTGAAGTTGATTCAGAAATTTATGAAGATGCCACTAATGAAAGGATTACTAGTTTTTCTGCTGAAGGAAATATTATCACTCAGACTTCATGGAGTGAAGCTGAGAAAGATTTCAAAACAGGTTATTAATTAAAAAGTGGGCCTAATGAGATTCGAACTCATGATCACTGCCATGTCGAGGCAGTATCCTAACCAGCTAGACTACAGGCCCATTAAAAAATAAATCAAATAATTGACATTATTAACGTTTAACAAAAGAAAGAATGGAGGTTACAAAATAGATGACAGAAGATTTTACTGATGAAGAAAAAAGAGGCTTCTACAAGGCAATTTATTCAAGAAGGGATGTAAGATCTCATTTTACCTCAAAGCCGATAGAAGATGAGGTTTTATCAAAAATTCTTAATGCAGCACATCATGCTCCTTCAGTAGGATTTTCTCAACCATGGAATTTTATTTTAATTAAAAATCAAGATACTAAAAAGAAAATTAAAGAATCTTTTGAGGAAGAAAAAAATCGTTCATCACAATTAGTTGAAGAACCAAAAAAATCAAAATATCTTTCTTTCAAATTAGAAGGTATTTTAGAATCTCCTGTAAATCTATGTGTCACATATGATCCTACAAAATTTGGCCCATTTGTAATTGGTAGATCAAGTATTCCTGAAGCAGGACTCTACAGTGTATGTTGTGCAATTCAAAATTTGTGGTTATCAGCTAGAACTGAAGACGTAGGTTTAGGCTGGGTAAGTATACTATCAAATGACATATTAAAAGAAACTCTAGATTTGCCAGAACATGTTATTCCTGTTGCATACTTGTGTTTAGGATATGTTGATAAATTTGCAGAGAAACCAGATCTTGAAACTAAAGGTTGGTTACCAAGGCTAGAATTGAAAGATGTTGTATTTTTTGAAAAATGGAATGATAAAGAAAATAAAAATTGGGAAAAAATTCAAAAAATGATCAAAGAAAATCTTGATTACGCTTAAATAATTAAGAATGTTTTTTTTTGCTGGGCTTGTAGCGCAGAGTCAATTTGACGCGCAACATGGATAGCGCAGTAGCTTCCTAAGTTATAGGTCGAGGGATCGAAGCCCTTCAAGCCCGTTTAATTTCAACAAGTGATGGAAATTTAAATACAAAGACAAATGGCTGAAGATATGAAAGTTGTTGTCATTTCTGGTAGTCCAAGAAAAAATGCAAATACGCAAATCATTATGAAATATGTTTTTGAATATGCCAAATCAAAAAATCAAGATACAAAATTAATTAATCTCTCTGATGGTCTGATTGAATACTATAGAGGACCAGACATAGAATATAATGAAACAACAAAATCTGCTGCAAATGACATCATGGATGCAGATGTATGGTTAATTGGTTCACCAATCTATAATTCATTTTTTAGTTCAGCGTTGAAAAATCTTTTTGAGTATGTAAATTATAAAAAAACTCCAGGAAAAGTGGCTGGAATTACAATTTTAGCTGCTGGGAATATTGGTTTTGTCAATGTACAGACATTAATCACACAATTGATGTCATATTTCAGAGTAATAACAAATCCAAAGGCGGTATTTTTAACTACAGAATCAATAAAAGAAAATTCAGTTGCTGATGATGATGCAAAAACTAGATTAAAAGAAATGGTCGATGAGACTTTGGATATTGCATCAAAATTTCATCAAAAATAGACTCAGTCAGATCATTTAGTAAAATCAAGTATTCTAAATTTAATTGAATAAATTCACATTACAATAATTTTAATAAAATTAACTGTTTTATTTTTGATAAATTTAGAGTGATAGTTAAAAATTTAGAAGATATGAAATAATTTGCATAATTTATTTAATAAATTTTAACCAAGATTTTATTTTGAAATGTTTTAATTTTTAAATAATTAATTCTAAAGAATTTTCATTCGATTTTTAATTTTATTAGAAAGAAATTCTCCTAAATTGCTTAATGAATATTCTATTAGTAAGTAAAATCCATAGTATTCAAATTAAATTCATTTCAAATATCAAAATTTCATCAATAAAAACATAATCAATATTCAGATTTTAGATGCAAAAGTCAAATAATAACATCATTTAGAGAATATATTGTGAATTTGAAAAAAGATCCAACAGAATTATGTTCATGTAAATGTCATTTTGGAGGTGCAGTTAGTTGTCCTGGTTGTAAAGAAAATCATGGCGAAGTTTGTTGCCATTGTAAAGATTAGATTAATTACTTAGTTTTTTTTCCAGAAGCTAGCATTTTGAGATTAGCTAATTCAGTTTTTAGTGACTCTATCTGAACAAGAGTTTCAAGATTAGAAATTTCTTGATTTAATCTTTCAATTTCACTATCTTTGAGTTTTACAGTTTCTTTTACATTATTTAGTTCAAGAGATAATTCATTTTGGATTTGTTTTATTTCTGAAAGACTAACTTGTGAACCAGTGGTTGTAGTTTCAATAGTTTGTGTATTACTCAAGCTTTTTTTTTCAGTATGTGAAGGTGTATGATTATGCATGTAATCTGTACTCTTTTGTGATATCCAACATGTGAAAGTTAAGAACCAGGTAATTGGAACTGCGATAATGAAGACGACATGTAGAATTGGTGCAAAGTCAGTAAAATAAGGCCAAAGTCCAGTCAATATTGCTGCAAAAACTCCGGTTACTAAAGTGGCTAGATGATTACCAAAATACCCCATGTTTATTTCAAAATTTCATTATTTATAACAGTAATGCTAAAAATCATAAAATAATATAATTAAAAAGAAAAAAGAGCCGAATTTATTCGTCTTTTTCAGTGGTAACGACAGTTACTTTTGGCATATCTGATTGTAAGATTTGGATTTTTTGCAATAGTTCAGTTCTTAGATCTCTTGCAACTCTTCTTACAGTTGGTCTTGGAAC
>DAOWGL010000206.1 GCA_030637455.1 Candidatus Nitrosopumilus sp.
AAAAATAAGGAGGTGAAAAAATGAGTAAGAACGAAACAACACAAACGAAATCTAAAGATGTATTTTCTGTATATCAAGAAAATGTTGACAAACTCTTCAACGGTATTAAACAATCAGTACCACAGTACCATCAATCAATCACTAATGTACAACAGGAATACCTACAAGCATATGAAAACGTAGTAGATTCAACTATCGCACTACAAAAAGAATATGTACAAAAAGCAGGTATTGCAGCAAATATTCCTGAAGCAACATTAAAAGTAATTCATGATACAACTGAAGAATTTGTAAAGGCAACTTCGATACAAAATCAAGTAACACTTGCAACTATCGATGCAACACAACAGAATATCAAAACATTCAACGATAATGCAAAATCATTTGCTGACCTAAACAGAAACATTCTACAATCTTGGATTTCTGTCTTCACTACAAAAACAAACTAGTGGAAAACTAATTTTTTAATTTTTTCCTTTTTTTATGATCTTTCAGCTAACCATTTTCCTAATTCTGGTAAAACTTTTTTCTGGGATAATGAACTAGCTATCATGCCAACATGACCTGTTGGGTACATTCTCAAAGTTTTATCTTCACTTCCTATGGCATAATGTAATGGCATGCTGCATTCTGGGGATACTAGATGGTCTCCTACTGCAATTTGGGTAAATGTGGGCATGTCTATTTTTTTCAAATCTATGTGCTCTCCTCCCACGTACATTTTGTTTTGAATAAGTAAATTGTCTTGGTAGATGTCTTTTATCCATTGTTTGAATAATTCTCCTGGAATTGGTGGAGTGTCTCCTAACCATTTTTCTACTCTAAGGAAATTATCTACAAATTTCTTATTATCTATATTTTTAAAAAATTTCACATATTTTTCAATTCCCTGCTCAAATGGCTTTAGAACTGAGAAACAATAGTACATGAATTCTGGAGGCATGTTGCCAATCGTGTCAACCATTTTATCCACATCCATGTGTTTGGCAAGATTGCTAATTACTGTAGTATCTCGCCATCCGTCAATCACAGGAGCTGTAGCGACATAGTTCTTTACACTTTCTGGATGTAATGAAGCATATGCTGTGGCAATCGTACCTCCGGTACAATACCCTTGAAGTGAAATTTTTTCTGTGGATGATTCATTTTTGATATGCTCTACTGCGGAATCTAAATATCCATTTACATAATCATCAAAATCTAGATATTTATCCATACTGGTTGGTGTACCCCAATCCAACATGTACATATCAAATCCCTGTTCAAGTAGATTCCTTACCCAACTTTTTTCTGGTTGAATATCTAATATGTGATATCTGTTGATTAATGCATATGAAATTAGCAATGGTGTTTTATGTTGTTTCTCAGTAAGTGGTCTATAATGTAATAGTCTCGTTTTATCTAATTCGTGAACAGTATCATGTGGAGTTACTTCCAAACTGATTTCATCCGGAGCTGAAACTAATTTTGGAGCATCAATAACATTTTTACTAAATTTTAAAATCTCTTCAATTATTTTTGGATCTATATTTGATTCAGTGTTCATTTTTTAGTCATCTCTTTTTTCTTTAAATTTAATTCTAATTTTCCCACCCTTTTTTTAAGAGAGTGTAGTTCCTTGTAAACTTCATCAATCTCTTCTTTACTTGGAAGATTGACTGATTGTAATACTACATTTGTAATGTTGTTCCAATGTTTGGTTAATTCAAGTTCTTTTGAAACAAGTTTTCCATAATTCTCTCCAAACTTTTTAGAATCAAATAATTCTGTAAAATCATTATCAAAAATATCTATCCAAATTCTTTTGAAAGCTTCAATTTGTTCAACATCTTGAGGTACTTCGGGTGCCTTGAGATTAACTTTCTTTTGAGCAACTCCCCAAGCATCTGACAATTGTTTGTAATATTCTGTGAGGTATTGATTAAATCCCATTAAATCTTCATTAATTTCAATTAATTCTGTAGTTACTTTCTTTGAATTTGCCGCAAATGCTCTCATGGGTCCTGTGGAAGTTAATGCCTGAGGTTTACTTGACATCAAATGCATAATATCTGTCCAAAATAACGATAAATGCTTATAGTAATCAGTGATATTTTTTGAGGAATCTTCTTGCACAGATATCTATTATTACAGATCGCAATAAATAGTTCGATTACTAAATTAGACTAATGGATAATGTTGAAGAGCTTGAAAAAATGTGTCAAAAAATTATTGCTTTAGACCCAAAAATGCGTTCAGCCCGATTCATCAATAGTAGGGGGCATCTTACAGCTGGTGGAATGAAGGATGGTTTACTTTCACTTGAGGCTCAAAAGCAAGATGAAATGATGTTCATGGAACTTGCATTACGTGTTAGAATGAGACATGAATTTGATGGTGAATTCGGCGAAGTACATTTTTCCATGTCATATAGAGATAAAGTCATTGTAATGAGCTTCCCATTAAGCAATGATGATGTATTGCTATTATCTTGTGAAAAAGAAACTGATTTTGGAAAATTACCATTTAATGTTCTCAAAATTATAGAACCTTTGAAAAGATCTCCAATGAAAACTTTCTAATCATAACAACTTAATTCATCCTTTCTATATTCTAATTATGGATAAAGAACAACATGTTAGCTGGTCTGAAATTGATTCGTTGATAGGGCAACTTTCTAATCTTATTTTAAAATCAAAGAATAAATTTTCTAGTATTACTACCTTGAGTAGGGGTGGGTTGGTACCGTCTAGATTATTGGCAGATCATTTGGGAATTGAAAAAATACGTGTTGATGAAAAAATCATTCCTTCTAATTCCTTAGTTGTTGATGATATTTTTGATTCTGGCAAGACTTTTGATAAAATTATTTCAAAATCTGAGGATTCTTCTAAATTACTTTTTGCTACTTTATTTGCAAGACGTGGAAAAAAATTCCCTTCGCAATTAATTTATGGTAAAGAAACTGATAATGATGGTTATGTTGTATTCCCTTGGGAAAAAATAGAGTTTAAAACGTCTACAAAATAATATTTTTTTATTCGTCTTTTAGCATTTGTCTCAATCCTGCACATCTATTTCTAATTGTTACCTCTGTAACTCCTGATGCAATTGAAATGTCTTTTTGAGATTTTACCTCCCCTGTACTGATGCATGCAAGATAAAGTGCGGCTGCAGCAATTCCCATTGGATCCTTCCCTGCTACTATTCCTAGGTCTTTTGCTTGATTTAAAATTGCAATTGCTTTTCGTTTACTTTTCTCACCAAGTTCTGCAATACTTGCAATTCTTGAAACTCCTTTTACAGGATCAACTACTGGCATTTTTAATTCAAGTTCCCTGAATATCAGTCTATAACATCTTGCAACATCTTTTCTTCTAATGTTGATTCCTTTTGCAATGTCATCTAGGGTTCTAGGGGTTTCTGTATTTCTACATGATGCATAAAGACAAGCTGCTACTAATCCTTGAATGGAACGACCTCTGACAAGTTTTTTCTCCATTGCTTTTCTGTAAATGTAAGCTGCTTTCTCAATTACTGCATCCGTTAAAGCAAGTTTATCTTTTAATTTGTCCATTTCATTTAGTGCTTGTCTCAAATTTCTATCTGCTGAGGAATGCGCTTGACTTCTACTGTCCCAAGTTCTTAACCTTTCAATTGAACTTTTAACACTTGCAGATAGTGGTTTGCCTGTCGCATCTTTATTTGCTGCACCGATGACTGTTGATAATCCCATGTCGTGCATTGTTAATGATGTACCTGCACCTGTTCTAGCTTTATTTCCTTCATCATTTGAGAATGAACGCCATTCTGCACCTGTATCTGTAATTTTATCTGTAACGACTAATCCGCATTTACTACAGAACAATTCTCCTGTATTTTGATCTGTGATCATTTTTTTATCTCCACATGATGGACATTTTGGACTGTTGATCATTGTATTTCTAAGCATAATACGAATAATAGTAAAAATACCTTATTCTCCATTCTACCAAATATCTGCAGGTTAACTGTGTGTAGGTTGAGCTAATTCTTATTCTAGACTTCTAGAACATGATCTAGTTTTTTTGAATTTAACTCAACAAACAGTATGCGTATGATGGAGTTAATGATGGATACATTATATTGCTTTTTTCAGTAACGTGTTTCAATCCTATCGAATGTCCTAATTCATGAGTCATTATAGTTTCAACACTGTTGACATCGTATAATTGGAAACTCCCGTCACAATTGTAATCCCCTAATGTGACTTCTACTACTCCCTTTCCAATATGTGCATGTCCTAACACTCCATCTCCAATATCTCGAACAACCCATGTTACCCATACATTTGCTTCATGTTTGAGATTAGTAATGGCAAATTTTATTTTTGCACTCTGATTATCTGTAGTCAATTCTTGTTTTTCCCAAAAACTAAAAGAATTCTCTAATGTACTTACATGGTTTAATGGAAGACCTGTAGGTTGATCATTTATGAATACTTTGTAGTTGATTGTGTATACTCCATCGTTAATTTCGTATATGGGATCTGGGAATTTAGCTGATGCTTTTTTCACTTCTTCTTCAAAATTCCATTTAATATAGTCTCTAAGGAATTTTTTTATGACATCTTGACTTGGATTTGGATATTCAATGTATCTTTTTTCTTTAGATATGTTACTTGAAATGTCTCTGAGGTATTTTTCAAACAAGTAAAACTCATGATCTAATTCTTCTTGAGATTCCTGTGGTTTGTTTTCAATAGTAATTATGATTAATCCATTTCCAATCAAATACTGTATACCTGAAACAAATGCACTATCATCGATTTGTTTATCTGCCCACCAACCTGCATTGTTTTTTACCCAGTCTGGAATCTGTTCGTTTGATTGATTGAGTGTATCTACTGGTGGAATCTGAATTATCTTGTTTTCTATTAAATATATCAAGGCTGAATTAAATTCTGAATCTTCTATGTTTCCTTCTGACCACCATTTTGCAATTGGTCTTACCCATTCTGGAATCGATGTTATTTGTACTGATTTTGTTTTTTCAGGCTTTTCAGTTGGTGTGTATGGGTATTTTGAAATTACACTGTTGATGAAATTTTTATAATTATTTATCACTATGCTATCTGGTTTTTCAATTGATGCTTTTTCAAAATATGTAATTGATTCTTGATATTCACCTAAATTTCCAAAACCAACTCCCATACCTGTCAACGAAATTATGTCATTTGGTTTATGCTGTAATACTTTAAAAAATTGTTTAAGTGAACTAGAATGTTCATCAAGATTACCTTGAGCAATTCCTTTCATTTTTAGAGTTGAGATATTGTCTGGGGCAATCTCCAAAATATTGTCATAAATTACAATTGCTTCTTTGTATTCTCCATTGACAAAATGCTCTTTTGCTAAATTGAACATTACTTCAGGATCGTTCTCTGTTTGAGCAAAAACTGATTCACCTGTGATTATGAAACTAATCAAAATTATAAATAAAAAACTAAAAATTTTCATCATGGTTTTTTTGTATTTTTATTTTGTTTATAGTTTATTTCCAAATTCTACTTCATTTAGGCTCTTTTTTGCATGATTATTTTTCATTATTTGTATCATTTAGAAAATCTTTAATTCGTTAATAATCACGTGATTTTATATTGACAAATATTGGTGCTGGAGAAATTATCTATGATTTACGGAAGAAAATTCAAGAAATACAATTTGATTTGGAACAACTGGGGGAGCCTGCAAAGAATATCCCTGAAATGATTGAATCTGCAAATTTGTTACGTTCAAATGAGTATCTTTTAAAATCCAATGAAAAGAAAACAGAATTGATAGATGCATATGGTAAATATTCTAAAGCCCTAGAAGAATTACTTTCAACTGTTTTTGATATACAAAAAGATCTTAAGGAAATTCTAAAAGAACAATCTGCCTTAATTTCAAATTCTTCAAAAAAACCAATAAAATCAAAATCTAAGAAAAAATGATATTATTTTGACAAATGAATTATGTCCCCTGCAATCACTTTGTGAATTTTATTGTTATCTGAGACGATAAGAGCACCATCATCGTCAATTTTTATCGCTTTTCCTTTAATTTTAGAATCTACTGTGTTCAATTCTACATTTTTCCCTATTGTTGATGATCTTGATGTCCATTCTGAAATTATTTTTTTTGTTTGTCTTTCATTTAGAGCCTTGTAAATTTTTTCTAATTCTAACAAGAATGTCTGTACTAATTGAATTGGTTTAATGTTTTGTTTCTGATCACTGAGGGATGACACACCGTAAAAATTTGGGGTTCCCTTTAGTGATTTTTCAATCTGTTTTACATTTACATCAAAATTTATCCCAACACCTAAAACTAAATTTTCAATTCTATTTGATTCTAGTGATACGTCCACCAACATCCCTGCCACTTTTTTACCATTTATTGTCAAGTCATTTGGCCATTTTAACTCTGGTTTAATTGAAAATATTTTTTCAATTGCTAATGACAATGCAAGTGATGATGCGATTGGAAATAATGTTGTAATTGAAATATCAAATTTTGGATGTAATATTATTGAAATCCATATCCCTCCTTTTGGTGACATCCATTTTCTCCCGTCTCTTCCTTTTCCTCCGGTCTGTTCTGCTGCAACTATTACTGTTCCGTCATTTGCAACATCCTGAGCCATCTTTAATGCCTGATTCTGAGTTGAATCAATTGAATCAAAATAATACGCCTGTTTTCCTATGAACTTTGTTTTTAAATTTGAAGTAATTTCCCAAGGAAGTAACAATTCTGAATTTGAAATTAATTTGTACCCTAACTTTTGTTTTGATTCTACATTATATCCTAATTCTTGAATTTTTTTAATGTGTTTCCAAACTGCCACTCTACTAATTCTTAATACATCACTCAAATCTTGACCTGATAGATATTCTGTATTATGAGTTTGCAAAAATGTTAGTACTTTGACTAATCCTGGATTATCAAATGAATTGTAAATCAACTATGACTAGTTTTAATCTCGAGTATAAAACACACACTAGAATCCGATGTCAAAATCAAAGCCACCGTCATCCATACCTCCATCATCCATGCCACCGTCTCCTGTATCTGGTATGTTTTCTGGAGCAACATAATCTGTCATTGTCATCCCCATCATACTGAACATCATTGAAAACATCATCATATCCATAATTCCAAAGAACATCATTGAGGGGATAATTGACTTGTTATTTTCCATTTCTTGTTTTAATTTATCCTTGTCTCCTGTTTTGTATAACAATGACATTTGATCCCATTTTGTTTGTAATTCGTGAACTCTTTCATCTACTTCATTATCTCCTTTATCAGTAACTGTGATTTCCACCTTCATTCCAAACCATCCTTTTTTTTCTACAGCTTGGATAAATCCTCGTTTTTCTAATTGCTCTAAAATTAAATTTAATTCCTCGGGCTCAATTTTTGTCATTTTTTGAATTTTATCGAATTTCTTTACTCCATGTTTTATTGCTCCTAGTACAATGAGATCTTTTGGTTCTGCCTCCATACTGTTTCTACTATGTGACATCTAAAAAATTCTTTGTTATTTTTTTAAAATTCAAAAATTATATTCTTCTTGAAACAATCTTAATCGTGGAACAAGATTCTTCTTCCGATCAACAGATTCGTGAGATTCTTTCATTAACCAAAATATCTGTTATAGGTATGTCTAAAAATTCATCTAAAGCTGCACATTATGTCCCAAAATATCTTGCTGATAATGGGTATGATATTACTCCTGTAAATCCAACAACAGATGAAATCTTGGGGAAAAAGTGCTACAGTTCAATTTCTGAGGTTAATGGAGAAATTGACATCATTGATATTTTTAGACCTTCTGACCAAGTCTTGCCTATTATTCAAGAAGCTATCAAGAAAAAACCTAAAGTAATTTGGCTTCAAGAAGGAATTCATAATTCTGAAGCTGAAGCATTGGCAACACAAGCTGGAATCAAAGTTATTTTTAATCGTTGCATGTTGGCAGAACATCGGAGATTATCACAATGACTGATTTTGAAAATTTTTATCATGATTTATTGGAATTTGTTAAAAAATATGAAAATCAAAACATCCCGTTAAAAATTGAAAAAGATCTTGATAATGATATTGTAAAAATATTTGGAGAAAAGATTACTTCTTTAGCTAGAGCCCAAAATGGTCTTAATGATGTGACTGAACTAGCATACACTACTGCTGAACATCATCCTTACTGGAATTTGATATACAATTGCTCTGAAATCACAAATAGTGTTTTAGAAAAGTGGAAAGAATCTCTTTCTGAAGAAGATTTTTCAGATATTGAATGGGCAATAAAAGAACTTAATGAAACATTAAAAAAAATAAAAAATAAAAAATTACGCCATTCCTAGACAGAGATAAATATTCTGAATTGTTCATTATTACATGCCAATTAAGATAGGATTAATTGGTAAAACTAACACTGGAAAGACCACCTTTTTCAATTCAGCTACACTATCTTCTGAAGAAATTTCATCATATCCGTTCACCACGAAATCTCCTGTTTCTGGGGTAGCACATGCAATCACTCTATGTGTACATCCTGAATTTGAAATTCAAGATAATCCAAATAATTCTAAATGTCTTGAAGGTTGGAGATACATCCCAATTGAGTTAATTGACTTACCTGGTCTCATAAAAGACGCCTGGAAGGGCAAAGGTCTTGGGAATCAGTTTTTATCAATAGCGGCACAATCTGACGCACTACTTCATGTAGTTGACGCATCTGGGGGAATTGATTCAACTGGAAAAATTACTGAAGTTGGAACTGGTGATCCTATTTCTGATTTCGCAGATATAGAAGAAGAGTGAATCATGTGGTATCATAAAATTTTGGAAGGAAATCGAGACAAAGTATCAAAACTTATCAAAAGAGGCTCTAAAATTTTAGATGCAATCACGGATCTTTATCGTGGTATTGGTGTAGACAAAACTCATGTCAAAGAAATACTTTTGGCAACTGGACTTGAACAAAAAGATTTCGATGATTTTGATATGACTGATAGCAAAAAATTTGTATCACATCTAAGAAAAATTTCAAAACCAACTCTAATTGTGGCAAACAAAATTGATGTTGAAGGAGCAGACAAAAATTTTGCTAGATTACGAGAACGTTACAATGACTCTATAGTTATTCCTGTTAGTGGTGATAGTGAATTTAGCCTCAGACGTGCAGAACAAAAAGGACTG
>DAOWGL010000012.1 GCA_030637455.1 Candidatus Nitrosopumilus sp.
ATTAGTAAAGAATCTTTGATGAGTACAAAACCTGGAAAACAGATTATAAAACAAGCTTTGTTCAAATCTAAAGGTTACAAATTATTTAACAAATACAAAGAAGAAACTGAAAATCAATTTCCAAACTTTGCAGAAAGATTTGCTAAAGGACTATTACATGAGATACAATCTGATACAAATCCAAATGCCACACAGCAAGCATTTGGAAATGAAGTAGGTTCCACTGAAATTATTCTAAATGCATCTGAAATTGAGCCTATAAAATCAAAATTAGATAGTCTTGAAGTAATGCAAGATAGAGTAAACCGAATTTTAAATTCAAATTTTGTAAAAATGACTTTTCCTGTTTTTAATGGATTATTTGATGCAGCAGCAGAATATTCTGGAAGAGATGATCCTCAATTAAAGCAAGATATGGTTGAAGGGCATATTCTTGCAATTGATCTAAGTGAACCTATGGATAGAATTGTAGACAAAGATGAAGATTTAGAATTTCTTGATGATTATAAGCTAATGAATCCATATATTTTGAAATTGGCTAGAGATAAAATTTCAAAAGGTGGCGAACAAGTTTTAAAAGAATTTGAAGCAGGTTTTGAAGATGCAAGAATTGGACAATATTTAGATGAAAAATTAAAATCAAAACCAACTGAAATTACCGAAGAAGAGATGACACTATCTTACAAAAAATATCGTGCCGTTATGGGAACTGCTGGAAGAAACATGGCTTTAGCAGAAAGACCTTTGAGTGAAATTTTCTATTTAGGTATGGCAAGAGCTGCTGAAGGTGTTGGATGTGGAAATGAAATTGAAGATTCAATAAAGAATGGATTTGTAAAAATACCTTCTTGGCCACTTTACTATTCATTATTAGCAAACGATGTGAAAAAAGGATTTGAAGTTACTTTAGAAAAAAGTAATTTGTATTTACAAGATGCAAGACTTACACTTGAATTATTGCCTGATGATTTCTCTCATAAAGAATTTTTAGAATTCTTATTTTTGACTGTTGAACATTACAATCAATATTGGTACAATAAATTACAAAAAGCTAACAAATGGTCAGAGTACCAATCTAAACTTCCTAAGTGATTACATTGATGTGGTCTGAAAAATATCGACCTCAGATAATTTCTGACATGGTTGGAAATGAAGAATCTCGGGCAGCAATAACTGAATGGTTTGTAAAATGGAAAAAAGGTACAAAACCATTACTTTTAGTAGGTCCTCCTGGAATAGGAAAAACTACCATAGCATATCTTGTTGCTAAACAATTTGGATATGATATGATTGGACTTAATGCAAGTGATGTCAGAAGTAAATCGAGACTAAATGAAATTCTCATGCCTGTTTTAGGAAATGTGAGTGTTTTGGGAACTCCGATGATTTTTGTGGATGAAGTAGATGGCATTCATGGTAGAGGTGATTATGGTGGGGCATCTGCACTTGTTGATATTCTAAAAGAACCTACGGTTCCAATTGTTCTTGCTGCAAACAATGATGATTCTGATAAAATGAAAAGTATCAAAAAAGTTGTAAAAACAATTCAATTTAAAAAAATTCCTCCTAGATTATTGAGAGTATATCTTGAAAATATTTTGAAAAAACAAAATACAAAACTTAGTCCTGGTTCTTTAATCAAAGTGATTGACAAATCTAAAGGTGATATCCGTTCAATGATTAATCTTACCCAGTCTTTGGAAACTGGATTTAATCCTCAAACTGACCAATCTTTTGAACGTGTTAATGTCGAAGATGGAGTAAATGCTTTCTTTAAAGCCAATTCAACTGAAGAAGCTCGTAGTGTTCTTTATTCCATGCAAATTGATCCGAGGGAAAAAATTAATGCGTTCTATTCTAGTATTATTACTAGTGAATTAGATACTACAACACTTGCAAAATATTTAGAAATAATATCCACGGCAGACATGCTTTTTGGCAGAATAATGAAAACACAAAATTGGAGATTGCTTAGGTATCTGAATGACACTTTAATTAAATTATATCAAAATGATGATAGAATAAGATATGCAAAATATAATTTATCGTGGCCTTTACTAAATAGAATTCGCTGGGATGGTGCAAAAATAAAATCATTATCTAATGTTATGGCAAGAAAATTACATTTGTCTTCTAGTTCTTTTGTAACTTTATGTTTGCCATATGTTTTGTTTTGTATCAAAAATAAAACTCTCAAATTGGAATTAGAAGAAACATTTGGAGATATTATTGAAAAGGAGATTGAACTAATAAAATGAGTTGGAGAAAAATCCCTATGAAATTCCCTGGAACTTGTATTGTTTGTAATGAAAAAATCCCTGTCAATGAAATTGGTTTATGGGCAAAAGGTTTGGGAGTTAAACATGAAAAATGTGCCCAAACTAATGAATTACAATGTATAGTCTGTGGGGCTTCTGCAGGTTGCCTTCAATGCGAATTCCAAGAAATTTGTGATATTCCAAATGTCTCTCAATTATGTATCTGTAAGAAATGTAGTGAGGAAAAAGATGCATTTAGCTCTTATCAAAAATCAGTAAACAAGAAATTTCCACTTCTTAACTCCTGAAGTTCTAAAATAAACAATGATCTTTGAATTTTTGTAAAGATTTCATATCTTGAATATCTCAAATTAAATTAATATAGGAAACCTTCATGCTTTAGAATACTGTGCATTCTGAAAAGATTGAAGGGTATACTAAAAAAAATAATATGGCATTACAAGGTGGAGGCCAAGATCGAATTAAGGCTCAACATGATAAGGGTAAATTAACTGCTCGTGAAAGAATTGATCTTTTACTTGATGAAGGAACTTTTACTGAAATTGATCCATTAACCACTCACCATTATCATGAATATGATATGCAAAAAAAGAAATTCTTTACAGATGGTGTAATTGGTGGTTATGGAAATGTAGATGGTAGACAAATCTTTGTCTTTGCGTATGATTTCACTGTACTTGGTGGAACACTAAGTCAGATGGGGGCCAAAAAAATCTGTAAATTAATGGATCATGCAGTTCAAACTGGATGTCCAATAATTGGTATCATGGATTCTGGTGGAGCCCGAATTCAAGAAGGAATCATGAGTCTTGATGGATTTGCAGATATCTTTTATCACAATCAATTAGCTTCTGGTGTAATTCCACAAATCACTGCAAGTGTTGGTCCATCAGCAGGTGGTTCTGTTTACTCTCCTGCAATGACTGACTTTGTAATTATGGTTGAAAAAGTAGGAACAATGTTTGTCACAGGACCTGATGTAGTTAAGACTGTGTTAGGTGAGGAAATTTCATTTGATGACCTTGGTGGTGCAATGACCCATGGTTCAAAAAGTGGTGTTGCACATTTTGTAGCTCAGAATGAATACGAGTGCATGGATTATATCAAAAAATTAATTTCATTTTTACCTCAAAATAATACTGAAGCACCACCAAAAATTACTACTGATGATGATCCAAACAGAATGGATCATAACTTGATCAACATAATTCCAGAAAATCCCTTACAACCATATGATGTGAAAGAAATCATAAACTCAATTGTAGATAATCATGAATTCTTTGAAGTCCATGAATTATTTGCTCCAAACATTGTAGTTGGTTTTGGAAGAATGAATGGTAGAGTTGTGGGAATTGTTGCAAATCAACCGATACACCTTGCAGGTGCACTAGACATTGATTCATCAAACAAAGCAGCTAGATTCATCCGATTCTGTGACGCATTTAATATTTCTCTTATCACTTTGGTGGATACGCCTGGATACATGCCAGGTTCTAACCAAGAACACAATGGTATCATTAGACATGGTAGTAAGTTACTTTATGCATACTGTGAAGCTACTGTTCCAAGAATTACTTTAGTTATTGGTAAAGCATATGGTGGAGCATACATTGCAATGGGAAGTAAAAATCTCCGAACTGACATTAATTATGCATGGCCAACTGCTAGATGTGCTGTATTGGGTGGAGAGGCAGCTGTAAAAATTATGTATAGAAAAGATCTTAGTGAAGCAGAAGATGCTGAGGCACTAAAAAAACAATTAATTGATGAATTTTCAGAAAAATTTGAAAATCCTTACGTTGCTGCATCTCATGGAACTGTAGATAATGTAATTGATCCTGCTGAAACAAGACCTATGTTGATTAAAGCACTTGAAATGCTCGAAAACAAAAGAGTAAAACAACTTCCAAGAAAACATGGAAATATCAATCTGTGATTAAATATGATTGAAAAAGTACTTATCGCAAACAGAGGAGAAATTGCTTTACGTGTAATTAGAACATGTAAGGCACTTGGAATTAAAACAGTCGCTGTTTATTCTGATGAAGATTACAATTCAATGCATGTCAAACAAGCTACTGAATCATATCATATTGGAGAGGCAGCTCCTGCAAAATCATACCTTAACCAAGAAAAAATTCTAGAAGTTATGCTATCATCTGGTACAGATGCTGTTCACCCAGGTTATGGTTTTCTTTCTGAAAACGATGACTTTGCAAGACTGTGTGAAAAAAATAAAATTAATTTCATTGGTCCATCTGCAGACTCTATGGATCTTTGTGGTGATAAAATGAAATGTAAAGCTGCAATGTTAAAAGCCAAAGTTCCAACTGTCCCGGG
>DAOWGL010000149.1 GCA_030637455.1 Candidatus Nitrosopumilus sp.
AAGTCATGTGTAATGTAGATAAATGAAATGTTGTATTTTTTCTGTAACTCTTGCAACAATTCTAACATTTCAGCTCTGATTGATACATCCAACATGGAAACTGGCTCATCTGCCAGTATTACTTTGGGTTTTAGTGCCAAAGCTCTTGCTAGCACTACTCTTTGTCTTTGCCCTCCAGATAACATGTGAGGATATCTCTTTACAATGTCTTCAGCTGGTTCTAATTTTACTTCATGTAATACTTCGATTACTCTTTTGGCTCTGTCTTCTTTGTTTCCAATTTTATGAATTTCAAGTGGTTCTGATACAATGTCGCCAATTTTCATTCTAGGGTTGATGGAGTCATATGGATCTTGATGTATCATTTGACAATTCATTCTAATTTTCGCTAAATTTTCTTTATCATTATTAATTTCTTGATTTTCAAAAAATATTTTTCCTGAATCTGACTCTATTGATTTAAGAATTAATTTTGCAATGGTTGATTTTCCAGAGCCTGATTCTCCAGCTAAAACAAAAACTTCGCCTTTCTTTAATGAAAATGATACATCATCAGTTGCTCTTACAGTCACTGATTTTTTTCCAAACATTCCCTTTTTTGTGAAATATTTTTTCAAATGTTCAACTCTGAGAATTTCATCCAATGACTATTGCTGAATAAAGAAGTATATCAAGAAATATCTTTCATGCGTATAATTTGGGATAAAGCATTTATGTTAAACAAAGACCGTTTTAATAATTGAATGAGACAATCCAAAAAAATCTTGATTACAAAAAATATGTCATAGATTCTAAACTTCGATATTTTAAACCTCATGCTAGTAAAATCGAGAAAACATTTGCTGAAGAAATCTCTTCAAGCTTGAATAGGGATTCTAAATTTATCACGCCTAAATTTTTTTATGATAAAAAAGGCTCTGATTTGTTTGAAAAAATTTGCACCCTTCCTGAATATTATCCTACAAAAACCGAGATTTCCATTTTAAAGAATTTGCAGACTGAATTACCTTCATTTATCGATGATTCCTTTAGATTAGTTGAACTTGGTAGTGGTGCATCAGTAAAAACTCGATTACTGCTTGATATATTTACCAAAATACAACAAACTACTGAATATTTCCCAATTGATATCTCTGAAATCTTGGCTGAAAGTTCAGAACAACTATTGCAAGATTATGATAATCTTCGAATCACTGGAATAATTGATACTTATGAAGGTGGATTAGAATTTTTAAAAAATTATGACAACAAAAATAATTTAATTCTATTTTTAGGTTCTAGTTTTGGCAATTTTTCTCCTGCTGATGGTAAAACCTTTTTAGAAAAAATAAACTCCACAATGAAATCTGGCGATTTATTTTTAATTGGTTTGGATTTGGTAAAAGATTCACAAATTTTAGAATCTGCATATGATGATGCACAGGGTGTCACTGCTGAATTTAATCTCAATGTTCTATCTAGAATAAATGATGAACTTGATGCTGATTTTAATTTAAACAATTTTTCACATTATTCTACTTATAATGAGGAGGATCAGAGAATTGAAATGTATTTGAAATCTTTAGTAAATCAATCTGTAATAATTTCAAAATCTAATCTTTCATTAAATTTGGAAAAAAATGAATTAATCCATACTGAATATTCTCACAAATACACTCTGGAACAAATCAAAACACTTCTTGAAAGTACTGGATTCAAAATTAATCATACGTGGTTAGATGAGAATACTCATTTTTCATTAACTCTAGTCTCAAAAAACTAAATATTTTCAGCGCATCTGAAACCTGAAAACAACCATCTTTCATCTAATCTGAAGAAATTTCTGTAACTTCCTCTAATTGACATCTTTGGTGTTCCAAAAGAACCTCCTCTCAAAACTTTTTGGTTTGTAAACCATTTGTCATTGTATTCATCAAACCCTGACTTGAATCCTGGATACCCTGTATACTCTGATGATGTCCATTCCCAAACATCTCCAATCATTTGTTGACACCCTGAATTACTAGTTCCATTTGGATATGATCCTATTTCAGAACAGCCCCAATGGTATGATTCAAGCAAATTACATTTTTCATCAGTTGGCTTTTCATTTCCCCATGGGAATGTTGTTTTCTCTTGCTTGTCTTCATTCCAACAAGCAGCTTTTTCCCATTCAGCTTCAGTTGGAAGTCTTTTACCTACCCACTTACAATATGCATCTGCTTCATAGAAACTTACATGACATACTGGTTCGTTTGGATTTATTTCTCTAATTCCTAAAAAGTCTCTTGTATGCCATTTGCCATCAATTTTTTCCCAATACATTGGAGATTTCCATTTATTTTCTTTGACTTTCTCCCATCCGTCTGATAACCAATATTTGTAGGTCTCATACCCTCCGTCTTCCATAAATTCTAGATATTGCTTGTTTGTTACTGGAAATTCATCTATTTTGTAATAATTAAGGTAAACTTTGTGTTCAGGTAATTCAATGTCATAACAAAATTCCCCTCCGTTGTTTCCCATGGTGTATAGCCCTCCTTTGATTTGGATTGATTTTCTTTCAATGTTTGTTTGTTTTGTGATTTCATTTTTCTTTACTGGTCTGTATTGTTCTGCAAGCAAATGTTGTAAATCATACACTAAAAGTTCCTGATGTTGGCATTCATGATGAAATCCTGTTATGATTAATTTGATGGCATCTTCACTAAGTGTTTGGGTTTGAATGAATTTCTCTACTCTTTGATTTATTGTATTGAAATACTGGAAAATTTGATCAGTTGTTGGTCTTGAAACAACTCCTCGCAAACCTTTGTCATGAGGTATTCCAAATTGTTGATAATAGGAATTTAGATATTCTGAAAATTCTTTAGAGTAAAACTCGTAATTATTATCAATTTTACTCATTATTGCTTCATAAATCCAACTTACATGTCCTATGTGCCATTTTGGTGGACTCATAAAAAATGCCGTTTGAACTACAAAATCATCTGTTTCTAAAGTTTTTACTAATTCTAGTGTTCTACTACGTGTCTCTTTAAACTGCTCTAATAATGAAATTCCTGACTGTAACTCTGGATTAGAGGTCAATATTGGAAAATAATGTTTTTTCTATTATTATGTTTGTGGGTACTTTTCTAGTACCCTCTTGCAAAGACTGGAATTGAAACACTTTGTTCTTGACAATAGATGCATTTTTGATTTGTATTTTCACTTCCAAATGGTATGACTCTGATTTCTGCTCCTGTTTCTTCTTTAATTTTTTCTTCACATTCTAATTTTCCACACCATGGTGAGTTGAAGAAACCTCCTTTCTCAATTTTTGATTTAAAATCAGAATAATTTGTAATTTCTAGAGTGTTGCTTTTAGATTCTTCTTTGGCTTTTTTTAGCATCTCGATTTGGATTTCATCTAATATTGTGGGTATTTTCTCAATTTCTGTAAAACTCAAACTGATTTTTTCAAGATTGTATCTTTTTGCTACTACTATGCTATTTTTTTCAATATCTTTGGGACCTATCTCTATTCTTAATGGAACTCCTTTTAATTCCCAATCATTGAATTTGTAACCTGGAGATAGTCCTTCTCTTCCATCTACATGTACTCTGATATCTTTTGATTCTAATTCATTTTTAATTTCTTCTACTTTTGGAAGAACTGTTTCTTTCCCTTCATCATTTCTGTAAATTGGAACAATTACTACTTGCATTGGAGCTACCTTTGGTGGTAAAACTAATCCCTTATCATCTCCATGTGCCATGATCATGGCACCAATTAATCTCCAAGATACTCCCCAGGATGTTTGCCATGCAAAATGTTCTACATTATCTTTATCTGCAAATTTAACTTCAAATGGTTTTGAAAAGTTTTGACCTAAGAAATGAGATGTGCCCATCTGCAATGCTTTTCCGTCTGGCATGATTGACTCCATTGTAGTAGTGTATACTGCTCCAACAAATTTTTCTTTCTCACTTTTTTTGCCTGTTGTTACTGGAATTGCTAGTTCTTCTTCTACAGTGTTTTTGTAAATGTCTAAAATTTTCATTACTTCTTTTTCTGCTTCTTCTTGAGTGCTGTGGACCGTGTGCCCTTCTTGCCACAAGAATTCTGAAGTTCTAAGGAATGGTTTTGTTGCTTTAATTTCTGCTCTAAAGGAAGTGTTCCAAAAATTCATTTTTAAGGGCAAATCGCTCCAGCTTTGAATCCATTTTGAATACAAAGTATATGCTAATGTCTCAGATGTTGGTCTTAAAGCCAATCTATCTCCAATTTCATTGGTTCCTGAATGAGTCACCCAAAATACTTCTGGGTCGAATCCTGCAAAATGTTTCTGTTCTTTACCTAATAGTGATTCTGGAATTAGTATTGGTAGAAATCCATTTCTAATGCCGTTTCTTGAAAATTTCTTATCAAATGTACTTCTTAGTGATTCCCAAATCGAATATCCATCTGGTCTGAGAACGATTAATCCTTTTACTGGGGCATAATCTGCAAGTTTTGCCTTTAGAACTACTTGTGTATACCATTCACTAAAATCATCCTTCTTTGAAACTGTAATTCCTACGTCTTCTTTACCCAAACTAGAATTTATTAAATTAATTTAACTAATGAGCCTTTCGTGATGATTTTTGTTTTAAAATTACTTTGTTATTTGATTGGGTCGCCTTTACACAATACTTCGCCCATAACTCTACTTTGGAAATTTGGACATACGAAACACTGAACAAATTGAATATCTTCTTTCAAAACTGGACATTTTACAAATTCTTGTTTCATTCTTTTGAGCATTTTTGGACTGACTCCTTTGAGTTTTAATTTTCCTTTATCGTCCATCAAACCTAATTCTTTTAGTCTTTCTTTGAGTTCAGCAGTAAATTTTACTTTTTCTTCTGTTGATTCAATTTTCACATCATATTTGCGTTCTAGCTCGTCTACCATACCTAGTACGATATACTCGGTGATTTATTACTATGCGTTTTTTAGATCTAAAAAAGTTTAAACTTTAATATAATTAGCGATTTTTTTCGAATCAGAAAACTATTGTTAGCTATTTTTGATGTTGAGGGCGTTTTGTATGATGAAGAATATCTCCCTATTCTTGCAGAAAAACT
>DAOWGL010000194.1 GCA_030637455.1 Candidatus Nitrosopumilus sp.
TAGGTAAGGGGTACTTTATTCCAAAATATTTTTCATAAGATGTAAGAAGTTTCTTTCCCAAATCTAAAGAGAATTTTCCTTTCGATTTGTTACCCTTTGTTGTAATTACTCTAATCTGTATTTTACCAACTTTACCTGTAAGATATTCAAATTCTCCAACTCCAAGATAAATCAAATACGTGGAAACTATTGGAGTTTTTGAAAAATTGTACAAAGTTTTACTTCCAATTTTTTTCTTTGATTTAATTGGCATATTTGAAATTGCAGTAAATTTGTTATCTACAATTATAGAAATTTCAAATGTTGCTTTTGCTTCAGGCTCATCCCAGCATGGGAAAGCGCGTCTGGCATCTGCAGCTTCAAATTGTGTGGTAGCAAGGTATTTGGTTTTCCCGTTTTGGACATATTGACTACGATAAAATCCCAATAATCTATCATTTAGAATTCCTTGAAAGTCTAAATCAATAGTTATTTTCCCTTTAACTTTTTCAGATAATTTAATAGATAATTCTTCTTTTTTCTCATTAATTTTGGGAGAAGATTTAATGGTTTTTCCTTTTGATTTTACTTGGCAGGAGATAATCTTTAGTTCAGCACAATGCATTGTGATTAGGTTTGTAGATTTTTTGCAATCTGCAGCAATAGATTCCATTCCATTAAATGTGAATTTTTTTAGATCAGGTTCAAAAGTTAATTGATAATTAATCGGATTTACATCCATAATTCTGGTACTCGGGTTACACTTTAAGTAGATTTTCTATTTCCAACTAAATCCAAGGATCAGATTTTTCATCCCAAGTAATTGCACTAATACCATTTTCAGTTAAAGTATCACTATCTTTAACAGAAGCAAGAAGACACTCATCAGAGCAATGAGTCATCTCTGAATTTTTCATAAATTTTTCACATTTTTCACAATATTGTCCCATATCTGAAATGATCTATCTCATTATTCGTTTTAAAATTAAATACGATTATCATATTTGAGAACGGGTTTACAGTCATCCTAGTATCAACTTTATATTTAATCCATTTCGGATATGGTATAATTGCCACCCACAATAAAACGTCAACAGCATCCTCCAAAAAAAGAAAAAACACGTAGTGTAACTTATCGTCTTCCTGTAAAGTTAGTTGAAGAAATTGAAGCAGAAGCTATGAATCATAATATTTCTCACAATGTAATGGCAAGACAAATTTTAGAAAAATATGTTCAATGGGATAGATTTGCTAATAAAATAGGCATGATTCCAGTACCAAAAAAATTGCTAGACTCACTAGGAATTGAAATGAGTCCAGAAGAAATCAATGAAACCATCAATGTGATCAAGCCAGTGATTAAAGATACTGTACTTTTCATTAAAGGTAAATATGATTTGAAAAGATGCATTGAGACATTAGAAGATTACATGCGTGCATCAGGAATGAAATCAGATCATAGAATAGAAGGAGACCTACATCATTTTATTATTCAACATGAATTAGGAAGTAACTGGTCAATATTTACAGAACAATTACTCCAAGAAATATTCAAAGAATTTTTACCAGACTCAGAAATGAAGTGTCAGACTACAGAATCAACAGTCATTGCAACAATCCCATTAGGCGGAGATTTTAGTGAACACGAATATTAGAAAAAGATTGTAGATTAAGGATGATTGAAAACTACATCTACGTCAATTATTCCATCATGAAAACTAGTATTGACTGCCTTGATTTTACTCTTGTACAAAAACAATCTTTTTCCTTCATCAGTAATTACTCCTGAAGTTCTAACCATTTTTGAATCATGTAATTGTTGAATTCTCCTATATACAGTGCTTAAAGGAATCATTTTTTCTCTAGATACCTCGATTGCAGATTTTGGAGTATCCATTATTGCTTCCAATATTGATCTACAATATTTATCAGAAAGAATTTCAAGAAAAGATTCTTTTCTTTCTGGTTCTTCGATTTTTAGTTGATTAATTACTTGCATAATATTACATAGGTGAAATTATGATATAATCACTAAGAAGACACATGTGTGCATTGCACTACAAAAATATTATTTTATTGCTTGATCAGCTTTTAATCCCTTGTAACGATTTCTAATTGTTACTTCAGTTACGCCTGCAGCTTCTGCAAGATCTCGTTGTGTAATTGAAACTCCATTCTTTACACATGATAGATAAAGTGCAGTTGCAGCCAATCCCATTGGATCTTTTCCGGCAGATTCTTTACGCTCTTGTGCTTCTTTGAGTACTTTTACTGCATATCGTTTAGTTTTTTCAGATATCTCAAGTTTACTAGATATTCTAGCAATACATTGAATAGAATCTACAACCGGCATTTTTAGTTCTAATTCATGGTGCAATAATCTATAACATCGTGCAATATCTTTTCGTTTAACATTTGCAGCATCTGCAACATCTTTTAGAGTTCTAGGGGTTTCAGTATCTCGGCATGCAGCGTATAGTGATGCAGCAATCATTGCAGAAATGGATCTTCCACGAACTAATTTTTTCTCTAATGCTTTTCTGTAAATGTATGCAGCTTTCTCCAAAACATTTGCAGGAATTGAAACTTTATCTTTTAATTTATTTAAATCACTAAGTGCTTGTCTCAAATTTCTATCAACAGGTGCATGAACTTGACTTCTACTATCCCATGTTCGTAATCTCTCAATGGTACTCTTCATAGATGTTGAAAGTGGTTTACCAGATGCATCTTTGTTTAGCGGATTAATTACAGTAGATAATCCCATATCATGTATCATAAGAGATGAAGGGGCACCGGTTCTTGCAGGATCTGCACCACCGTCTTTTTGAAATGATCTCCATTCAGGGCCAGATTCTTGAGTTTTTCCATCAATAACATATCCACACTTTCCACAAAACTGTTCACCGGTAACTTCGTCAGATAGAATAGAATTTTTTCCACAACGTGCACAAGATGGAGTATCCATTTAGAAACCCACCTTAGTTTTTTGGAAATTCGTAATTGAAACAATAGATGTAGCAATATAATTAAACATGATTTAGAAGCGATTCTCAGCTATAAGAAGGGTGAGTATATTCACAAAAGTAGCAAAAATTATTTTTCAAGTTAGGTCATAACAGTAACTACAGGTTCAGACATACCACCATAACCAGAATCAATAGTTTGTTTAGGGTTTAGAGAAGTATCATGATGACATGCCTTGTTACAAACAGGACAGAATTTTCTATCAAGAACAATACATTGACAGATGTGGTTTTTCACATAGGCTTGGGCTGCTTGATTCCATTCCCCAGTACCATTACAATATACACAAACGTTTGTAGAGGATGAACCTACACCTTTACAAAAATCACAAACATCATCAGTCATACCTTATCGTCACTTTTGGGGGTTGAATCAATATATTTGAAGAGGTAAAAAGTTGGAAATCAAATAAACCTTTTAAAATATCCCAAATTCAACTATAATCATGAAGCAAAAAGCAGCATCACGAAGTATCAAAATTTTGGTAGCTAAATTAGGATTAGATGGTCATGACAGAGGAGCCCTAGTATTATGCAGGGCATTCAGAGATGCAGGGATGGAAGTAATCTATTCTGGTCTTTTTGCTACACCAGACAGAATTGCCCAGATTGCAGAAGATGAAGATGTAGATGCAGTTGCAATGAGTTTGTTAAATGGAGCACATGGAACACTTTTCCCAAGAGTAGTCAAGACACTAAAAAAGAAAGGAATCAAAGATGTACTAATAGTTGGAGGAGGAGTAATTCCAGATATTGATCATAAAGATTTAGTAAAAGCAGGAGTTGATCATGTATTTGGTCCAGGTACACCACTACCAACAATTATTGATCACATTACAACTGGCGTATCTAAATTAAGAAAAATATAAGAAAAAAGATTATTCTGTGGAATCAGGCCACATCATTTTACGCATTTCTTTACCAACTTTTTCAATTTGGTGTTCGTCATATACTTTCATGTGTTTATCAAATGCATCTTTGCCGTTTTTCTGATATTCAGAAATCCACTCTCTGTTGAATGTGCCATCTTGAATCATGGTGAGAACTTTTTTCATGTTCTCTTTGTTTGATTTATCCATAACCATTGGTCCACGTGTTAGTCCACCATATCTGGCAGTTTCACTTACACGTCTCCACATTCCATTAATTCCATATCTCTGAATCATATCTACAATGAGTTTAAGTTCATGTAAAACTTCAAAGTATGCAATTTCTGGTTGATATCCTGCTTCAACAAGAGTTTCAAATGCATTTGTAACCATAGAAGCTGCTCCACCACAAAGGTCAGCTTGTTCACCAAACCAATCAGTTTCTACTTCTTCTTTGAAAGCAGTTTTGATTAATCCAGCTCTTGCACTACCAATTGCTTTTGCAATTCCCAATGTTCTATCCCAAGCTTTTCCTGTAAAGTCTTGTTCGACTGCAACAATTGAAGGAGTTCCAAAA
>DAOWGL010000196.1 GCA_030637455.1 Candidatus Nitrosopumilus sp.
CGATTGCTTTGTGTATTGGACCTGAAGGAATGGCTAAAACTCCTCAACAAAAAGTCGATACTGCAGAATTACTTTATGAAACAGGAAAAAAATATGGATTAAAAATTGAACAGTTCATTTTTGATGTTCTTACATTTACTTTGGCAACTGGTGAGGATGAATTCCTTGATGCAGGAAAAAATACTCTAGAAGGAATTAGACTAGTAAAAGAAAAATTTCCCAATTCTTTCACGACTTTGGGTCTTAGTAACATCAGCTTTGGGCTTGCACCGTATGCTAGAAAAGTTCTAAATTCAGCATTCTTATATCATGCAGTTAAAGCTGGTCTTGATTCTGCAATAGTTAATGCAAAAGAGATTATCCCTTATGGTGAAATTGATGAGAAGGAGAAAAAACTCGTAGATGATCTAATCTTTAACACACATCCAGATGCCTTATCTGATTCGATTGCTTATTTTGAGAATGTAGGATCTAAAATTGGTACTGCTTCAAAGAAAGTTGATGTTGATCCTTCCTGGCCTGCAGGAAAACGTGCGAATTTTAGAATTGTAAATAGACTCAAAGATGGAATTCAAAATGATGTTGTATCTGCAATCGCAGAGAAACTTGGGAAAAATGATATTATCAAAGACACTGACGGGATTCTTTCTCTTGATGCTCCCAAAGAAGTTACACATGATAGTGCCATTAGAACTCTCAATGAAGATTTACTTCCTGCAATGAAAGAGGTTGGTGATAAATTTGGTTCAGGAGAACTAATCTTACCTTTTGTTCTCAAGTCTGCAGAATGTATGAAAGCTTCAGTTGGTGAACTGGAAAAATATCTAGTAAGAGAGGAAGGGACAAGCAAAGGTGTACTTGTTTTAGGTACTGTTTATGGTGACGTTCATGATATTGGTAAAAATCTTGTAAAGACAATTTTTCAAAATAATGGATATACTGTACATGATTTAGGAAAACAAGTTCCATTACAAAAATTCCTTGAAAAAATCGATGAAACAAAACCTGACGCAATTGGTTTGTCTGCATTATTAGTCTCTACTTCAAAACAAATGAAATTCTTTGTGGAATATGCTAGGAAAAACAATATGACTATTCCAATTCTTTGTGGTGGTGCTGCAATTAACACCAACTACATTAACAGAATAGCAAAAGAAGATGGAATTTACGAACCTGGGGTATTTTACTGCAATACCATGTTTGAGGGTCTCAAAACAATGGATGTTTTAGTTTCTGATGAAAAACCAAAACTCTTAGCTGATTGGAAAGAAAAGTTAGAGAACTGGAAAGAAAAATCCACTGCAATTGTAGATCCTGATACACTTCCAAAAAGTGATATCAAACCCGTTCAATCTCCTACTCCAAAAGTAATAGGAGAGCCAATTCGTTTAAAATTAGATCAAATCAATATGGCAGAAGTTTGGACCATGATTGATAAAAAATCTTTATTCAAATTATCTTGGGGTTTGAGAGGAAAAGCGGGTTCTGAATCTGAAGAAGAACATGAACAATTGTTAACTGAATGGAAAATGAGGATAATTCGAGATAAACTCTTTGAGCCTGAAATTGTTTATGGGTATTTCAAATGTCATAATAAAGATAGAAAATTACTAGTTGAGAATACTCATGGGGATGATGTTGAATTGGAATTCCCTCGTTCAACAAAACCAGACCATTTGTGTCTAACTGATTATTTTGGAGATGAAGATATTGTTGCATTTCAATCTGTAACTGTAGGGAATAAGGTGGCAGATATTATTGAACAATGGAATAAAGAGGACAAATACACTGATGCGTATTATCTTCATGGATTAGCAGTTGAAGTTGCAGAAGCTTTAGCTCAATGGGTAAATCAGAGAATCAAAACTGAATTGAATTTAGAAAAAGGTGGTTTAAGGTATAGTTGGGGATTCCCTAGCTGTCCTGATGTTTTACAACATCATCTGGTATGGAAATTATTAGAACCTGAAAAATCTGGAATGACTCTAACTGAATCTGGCCAAATTATTCCTGAGCAATCAACTGCGGCAATTGTGATTCATCATCCTGATGCAAAATATTTTGTTCTTTAATTGGATAGTTCTTCTAAAAATTCATTCAATCCATTAAAGTCACTAGGTGATGTAAGTAACACATCTCCAGTTATTTCTTGTGTTTTATGTAGCAATTCTTCAAATTCTTGAGAATATGATTTCAAATCTAAATTCAAAAATTTTGCAGATTTTTCATTTTTAGGAGATGGATATAGAAGAATTGGAATTATTGAAAATCCCTTAAGATTCTCTGATAAATTTTGAACTTGTTCTATGTTTTGAATAGCTTGAGTCATGAATCCTTTAGGCTTTGCATCTAATTTCTTTCCAATTTTTGAAAAATTAGGCTTGTTTGATATTGAAAGATACAAATCAATTTTCAAATCCACTCCTTGCTCTCTTAATCTCTTGACTGTTAAACTTGGAATCTGACCTGAATCTTCTTTTCCTGTTTGTGAAGGATCTCCCATTAATACCAAAATTCCTGAAAATCCTATGGAAATACATTTCTCTACAAATTCTAAAATTTCATTTTCATTCTTGTCTCTAACTCTCAGACTAACTGTAATTGGCAAATTTGGAATTTCCTGCTTGATGATTTTACCCACTTCAATTGGTGAAACTCTTTGAAATCCTAACACGTTTTCAGTCAAGTGGATGGCATTGCATTTTTTTGAAATGATTTTTATTTTATCTAC
>DAOWGL010000101.1 GCA_030637455.1 Candidatus Nitrosopumilus sp.
AGAATACATGGTACAATGAGCATCTAGTCTATACTCATGTCCCAAATTGATTTCTTACTCTAGAGGCAACTGATGGTCAGATTGTAGATAGTGGTGAATTTTTCAAACAAAGAGAAATCTACTATGGTGAGGGAGGATTATTTGAGCAAACTTGGTCTGGTTATCCTAATTCAAGAGATGATCAAAACAGTGCCGAACTTGGAGGCGTATCTTATTCTGGTTTAGGTGGATTGGATGTTTCACCTCCATTGAGTTGGATATTTGAGCCAAACTTTTTGCTTTCATTTCCAGGAGAATCAGTTCACATTATGAGATACAAAGATGTTCATGATAGAATGGAAACATTGTATCCTTATTTCTTATATGATTTATTTGGAAAAGAATTAGATTCCCTTCCTGTAACTGATGGTGAAAATTCCTATTGGTTAATTCCATTAATCATTGGATTTGACACAGGAGACGTTCCTTGGTCTGTAGGAAATCCATACTTGCGTCTAGTAGGATATGCACTTGTCGATTCTTACAATGGTGATATTCAATTATTGAAAACTGGAGATGATTTCTTCACTGACATGTTTGCAAGTCAATATTCTGAACAATTCCAGCCAATGCCTGCATGGTTAGAAGAGCAAATACGATATCCTGTAGAATTATTTAATTGGAAAACTGAGATGTATAACATCTACCATGTAACTAACGTTGAGACATTTATTCAGGCAAATGAATTCTATGAAATTCCACGAGGTCTTGACACTTACTATGTTGAAGCAAAACCTCCTGGATTTGAGCAAACAGAATTCTTAGGATTACTTTCATTGGAATTAAGAGGTTCTCAAGGTAGAAACCTTGCAGGATACATGGTAGTTGAAAACGATCTTGAAAAACTAGGTGATATGCAATTCTATGAAGTTCCATTAGATTCTGATACTAAATTAATCGGTCCTACAGCCGTTAGAGAAGCCCTTGATAGGGATCCAGAATTTGCCCAACTAAAGACATTATTGAGAAATCCAAGAGTTGGTGATAACATTTTGTATCGTGTAGGTGATCATGATGTTTACTTTATTCCTGTATATACTGCAGGAGCTGGTGGAGTAGTTGCTCAATTAGGAACTATTGCAGCAGTAGGTGCTGCATTTAACGGAGAATATTTCGTTGGATTAGGCCAAACCCAAGAAGAAGCATTTGAAGCATACTTGAAGAAAGTCTCTGGTGTAGCATCAACTACAACTACAGCTGATGATGATTATGTTGAATTAGTTAGAAGTGATAGGATTGATATCATAAAGTTAGTATTTGAAACAAATGGTATTTCTGTTTCTGAACCAACGGCTATTCAAATCCCAGTGTCATTTAATGAAGGGGAACTATTCTTCTTTACTGAAAGTGATCGTGCAGATACTGAAGAATTCTTATTAGAATTCATTGATGACTTTGTTAAACCTCGTACTGACAGAGTCTTCATGTGGCAAGAAGATACCAATCTTAACATTGGAACTGTATTAGTTAAAGATGAACTTCCTGAGATACATTATGTCTCAATTGAGGTTGGCAACTAATTGCTTCTTGTTGTTGATAACGGCTCTATCTATACAAAACAGTTAACTGATTTTTTAACCCAAAAAAATATTTCATTTGAAAAACAATTTCCTCAAAGTTTAAGATTAGATTCACTTTCAAATTATGACTCTTTCATTCTTTCTGGACGTAGGAAAAATGAAAAAAAGATTAACGAAATCAATTCTAAAATTATCAAACATTGTGTTAAAAATAATAATAAATTACTTGGAATTTGTTATGGTGCAGAAATTTTAGCACTTACTTTAGGTGGTACAATTAGAAAAATTACTTCTCTTCAAAAAGGAATCGAATCGATTCAAACTATAAAAGAAAACCCTATTTGCAAGAATTCTATTGATGTATTTGAAAGTCATGGTTATGAGATATCCAAATTGCCTAGTGTTTTAATCTCAATTGGTAAATCAGAAAATTGTAAAAATGAAATAATTCAATATGAAGAAAGACTAATTTTTGGAACTCAATTTCATCCGGAAATGAGTCCTGATGGTAATGATTTAATTGAAAAATTTTGTTTTCTTTGATTGATTTTAATAACTCTCAAATTTTCTTCAATTTATGGAAGAAGAAAATCATGAATTATTGTTACCCCTTGTAGATGATGAAAATATTTGTCTCCCCTTACCAATTAACGTAGTATCAAAATATTGGAATATTGATTTACCTATGGCAGAAGCTATAGAATCTGCAAAAAAATATTCTGGGTTTGATGGTAGTATTTTGATTGAGGGAATAGAAATGGCAGAAAGACATGGGTTGACATGTAAAATAATTCATTCATCATTATCTGAATTAAAAAAAATTATTGATTTGGGAATTCCGCCAATTGTCTTTCTTCCAGGAATACCTGAAATTACTCAACACGTTTCTGTAATTACAGGATATGATAAACAAGAAAAAACAATTTTACATTATATTCAGAAAGGTAACCAAGAAGGAGAACAACAAGAAGGTGCAATCCCTCAAGATATTTTTGAAAAAGAATGGTCTGAAGAAGGAAAATTATTGCTAATTTTAGCTCCTTCTGACATAATTGCATCTATAAATCTAGAAAATGACTCTGGTGACAAATCAAATAGATTGTGTCTTGTTTCTGAAAAACAAAATATCTTAAAAAATAATTCTGAAGCACTTGAATCATTAAAACAAGCTGTAAAACTTGATTCAAATAATTCTACCGCACTTAATCTATTTGCTGCAATGCTTAACGCTCAAAATTCCCCAGAATGTGTAAAATATTATGAGCAATGTTTGCAAATCAACAAGAACTCCTATTTGACCTATAATGGTATGGGAAATTTTTATCTAAAGACAGGTCAATTTGATAAAGCAGAAAATCATTACAATAAGGCAATTGAAATTAATCCAAAACGTTCTGCAAAAATTTACAAAAACCGTGCTTATCTAAGGGAAAAACAAAACAAAAATTCTGAAGCAAAAGATGATCTCAAAAATTATTTGAAATTTTATCCTAAAGCTTCTGATAGAGGACTAATAGAACAAGCAATTAGAGAATTATAATGCGGAGTGCGGGATTTGAACCCGCGACCTTCAGCTTGGGAAGCTGACGTCATACCAGACTAAACTAACTCCGCCTAAGAGCAATACCATCAATTATGATTAAATATCTTAATTGCTATCTCAAAATATGGATGCAAGATGCCCTGAGTGTACAAAGGTTGCAATTTTAGATGATAATGTAACGAATGTAAAATGTCCACATTGTAACTTTGAAGCAGATTACGATACCTATCTTGAAATTATGAAAGATCAAGCCATCAAT
>DAOWGL010000179.1 GCA_030637455.1 Candidatus Nitrosopumilus sp.
AATGGCAGCAAAAAAAGTCGATTTACTTGATGTAGTTCAAAAAATTCTCAAATTAGATACAAAGATGAGATTTGCAGCAATTATTGAACCTAAAGGCAAAATCCGTGAGGCCATTATGAAAACAGGAAAAACTAATTTAAAAAATCAAAAGGAAGAAGAGCATTTCTGTAAACAAGTTGCTCAAAGACGTACTATGAGAAAAGAGTTTGATAGATCCCTTGGTAAAGTAAGGTATGTTCACGTAGAAAGAGAAAAGGTATCTCAAATGGTAATTTACACAAAACGAAACATTGTTTATTTTACAATGGAGCCTGAAATGCCAATCAGTACAAAACTTAGATTAATCACAAAAGTTAAAAAAATAACTGCTAGTCTTTAGACCTTTTTAACGACATTACTTGTTAGATATTATGACAATTCGTAAATATTTTGGTGATTCAAAAATGTTTGAATACGATAGATTTTATCGTGAATGTCAACAGGAAAACAGACCTTTTATCAAAGCAAAAATAAATCCTCTTCACGGAAATTACCTTGTACAAATTGATTTGATGACGTGTGATTATGAATTATCAATTGAGATTCAAGAAAAAATCTCTAAACTGATCCAAGATGAAATTGAATATGTGAAATCAAATTCAAAATATACATTTGAAGGATTTAACATCGACAAGGAATTAGCTTGGTTTGATGGTGTATCTTCAGAACATCTTGAGGTTTTTTGTAATTCACTATATGATTTATCTTTAAAATCAAGCCTAGAATCGAATTAAATTTTTCAAAATTTTATCAATTACTTGGATTTCTTGTTTTCGTTCCTTTATTGTGGATTGATTCCACTCTTTTGCAAATTCTGATTGCTTGTCCATCTTTTCCAACATTTCGATATATTTTACAAGATGGATTTTGTAGTCATGAAGCATGTCTAGATGCTTGTTATGATTCTTTTCAGTTGGTGTAACCATCCCACTCCTCTTCCTTGATATCTGGAAACATGTCTCTAATTCTTTCCTTGTCCTTCTCCATTGCATCGATTCTATTTTCTAAATGACTTTTAATTGCAGGCTCTCCTTCTTGCCCTTTTTCTTTCTGAAGGTCTGAGATTACTTTGGTAAGTGATTTGTAATATGAGATATGATTTTTTTTAGATTCTTCTGATGTATCTTCTTCTTTTACATCCATTGTATTTTATGATATAATTGAAAATAAGTACTTGATGGTACTTTACAATGTTGTAATCCCGATACGCTTAAGTTAATAATTCATACAGAAAATTTATGGATCTTAATGAAATACTCACAAGAGAAAGGGATTCTCTAAGAGATGAAAATATAGAGTTAAGAAAAAAAGTAAAGGAACTTGAATTAAAAATACAGGAATTGGAGAAAAAAGAATGAAAAATGTGTTAATTGATCAGAATTGCAAGTGGTTAGTAAATGAAGATGCTAAAAAACATCTAGAAAATTATGAAAAAATATTTGTTGTTGGAGTTGATTTGAAACAAAGAGATTATGATGAGACATTGGCAACCTTTTGTAAAGATCATGATTGTGAGTTACTTACGGCTGATAATCGTGCGTATATTCACTTTTTTAGTGAGAAAAACATCAAAAATGTCCAACTTTCTGAATTCATTTATGAAGATAAAGCAGATAGGCCCATCTATCTTGTTAAGATTGTAGACTAGTTTACGTTCTTTGTGTCAATATGTGATATTCTCAAATTTGCAAGAACTTCATTAAGAAAATCCCTCTCTGGTTGATGTGTTATACTGTTCATTATTGATTCCCAACAATCATTTATTTTTCTTATGATCTGTGAATACATTTTGTCTTTTTTGAATGCAGGATAGTATGACAATAGTTTCATTATTCCATCAGTTGATTGAACTATGTGTATTTGATGAATAACTGATCTTAGTCTTTCATGATGTGAGAAATTTTCCTCCTTCACTGTAATTTCAAAATTAGCAATTTCTTCAAATATCATATCTACTTCTTTATGCAGATTTTTTAATTGATTATTTACAGATTCTGATAGATTTATCAACTCATATTCGATATGGGAGCGACTGTGAACTTTTTTATCGATTTCTCCTGCTTCTACTAGGGCACTAATCTCTCTGTATACTATTTTCTCATTACCTACTTTTGCTATCACTCTTTTGGCAAGGTCTGTACCTCTAATCTTTCCATTTTCATTTAGTATTCTGATAATTTCTGTTTTGATGATTTCTGAATTTTTATCCATTATTTCTCCTAAAATTATTTTTGATATTTTGCAATTACTGCTTTTTCTCCCGTCTCGCTAATCTCTATTACTAATTTTTCTAATATCTCGATTCCTTTCTTTATTGGCTCTTTTTCTAAATTTTTGTATTCTAATTTTTGTTTGAGTACCATTCTTTCATTATTTACAAAACTCAATAATGGCACATTTTCCCCCATGTTCAGGTTTATGAAAAAATCAATATATTCTTCAGTTGATTTTATTGCCATGTTTTACAATCTTTAATCTAGTATTTGTTTCAAGTTATTCATACTAGGTTTATTTACAATTTTGATTGAACCTGAGTATGGATAGTTGTGACAGGCGTGTTCGTGCTTACAAAAATGGCAAAACATTTGATCAATGCAGAGATATCGCAGAATCTATGAATCCTGATTTTAAAAAAATTATTGACAATGATGGTAAAGTTCTCTGGACTGAGATTTTAGAAAAAGTTGATCATGATGAAATTATTTACAAACTTACTCTAAAATTCTTGAGACGCGATGGATATGATATTGGAAATCACAAAATTCCTGAAGTAAAAAAATTCTAATCTGAATTAATCTTACAACTACCATCTGCATTTCGCAATTTCTTTGCCATGATGTATGGAGTTACTAGCAATATGGGGATTGAAATTGCAATAAAAAATGTCTGCAGCTGAGTTAATGCAATTGATAATGCAATTCCACTTGCAGTTCCAATGAATACTGACAAAAATGATCCTGCACAAGTTGGGCATGCAATGAATAACCCTGCTATTGCACCTATGCTGCTTGTCCCTCTACCCTTTTTAGATATTGTATATGCGTTGACTGCAATTGCTGCATTTAATCCCACCAAATATGAAACGATAATTTGCAAAACAAGATTAATTGGTATGATGTTTAATCCAATATGATCTGTAAGGTATATGATAACTTGTGGCATGTATCCTGGTCCATCACAACATGGTGCAACAAATCCTGATGGGATAGTGGCACCATAATGATATGAAAAGCTAACTTCTGGTTGATACACTAGTGTTCCTGAAACTAGTGAAAAAAATATTCCATACCCGATAAATGTTGCAACAAAGATTTTGCGTGATTTTGAATTCCATGTGGTTAATGCAATAATTGATGAAAGATCCTTTCCTTTGTTTTCTACTTTTTCTCTATGATAGCGGTACATTCCAAATGCAATGGCTCCAAATGAAACTATTAGAATGATGTAAAACCCATAGGCGATTCTTTGTATCGTATCTATTGCACTTGGTGTTAGTAGTTCAGGATCTTGATATCTACCATACATTAAAAATAAAATTCCAATAGTTACAAATCCCAAAACAATTAGTTTTTTTCCTTGGTTGGTACTATTTTGCACAGTCATGATTTTTCTATATGAAATTAAATTCTATCTTAACTAAGTTTAGGCACGAAAATGTAGATGATTGCAATTATTTCTAATCTACCAAAGATCATTAAAAATCCCAAGACGATTTTTGTTGCAGGATCTGTATCAAAATCAATTACTCCTGCAGACAATCCTCCTGTGGTAATTACTCCAGCAGCTTCAAAAAATGCATCTTGGAATGGGACATCCTCTATTGCTGCAAGGTGCATTCCTGTAACTGCTGAAATTGTAGGAAATAATGCTAGAATAATGAGTGTAGAAATTACTTCTTTTTTTGCTTGAGTTGATAGTTCTGCACGTTTTACTTTACTGAGTAATGCTCTGACATCTCTAAGATGGAATATTCTGAATATTTTCAAGCCTCCTGCTGTAGAGAATCCACATCCTCCTATGAACATCAAAATTATCAGAATGGTGTGTGCTCCTCCGTTTAATCCTGCGAGACTTTCTTGTTGCAGTCCTGCAGTTGTACTAGCTGATACTGAATAAAATGCACTCAACATTGGATCTAATCCACTTATTACAATAAACAAAATAGTTGCACTTCCTAAAATTGCAAAGTATGTCAAAACTTCTTTTCCAAGTTTTGGTGATAGGAATTTTTTTCTTACAAATGCATAATGGAATGTAAATGGTAATGCACCTAGTATCATTGCACCCATTAAGATAACATGCTCTTGCCATAGTAACCCATCAAGAATTGTGGATGTGGGTAAGAATCCTCCTGTTGAAAGAGTACTCATGGCCAATGAAAAATTATCAATAATATTTCCTTCATTGAAAATATGCAACAATGATGCAACAATTACAATGTAAATTGAAAAGATGACTGTGATGGTTAAGAACAGTTCTTTCATGTGAAGGGTTCTTCCAGATATGAAACCTCTCATTGATTGTAATTTTGACTCTGGATAAAATGCTGTAATTACCAAATAAATGAAACTCATTCCTCCTACGAGCTGTGTATAGCTGCGGAAGAATGTGAAACTTTGTGTAAGTTCTTCTGGTTCATCAAATAGAGATATTCCGCCTGTTGTAAAACCTGCAGCACTTGAAAAGAATGCATTACTAAATACCTCTATACTAGTTTCATCACTTGGAAACACGTACAGATACGGTATTGTTCCAAACAATGACAGCAAAAATAGGCTCGCAAATACCAAAATTGATGCCTGTTGTAAATTCAGGCTAGATTTTTCACCATAAGAATTCAGAAAGAACCCTGTAACCAGTAAGAGGACCGTTGTAAGGTAAATTCCTGTAGCCGTTAATGGGTCTTCTAATAATGTCGCAACAATTGCTGGCACCAGTAACAATACCCCTGCAAATTGTAACACAAACCCGAGATTTCCTAAAACTGCTTTTACTGGTGGACTCAAAAGACGCGGAGCCGTAGCTGTGGCATCTCGTATAACATTTGCAATGGTTGATTGAAAAATCATTCCCATCACTTGGTTTTTCCTTGATAGGACTGGTAGTTTTCTGATATTGTTATCTCTCATTTTGTGTAATGCATCTTGCAATGTTGATTTTTCACTAATTGTAATTAGAGGTGTGCTCATGACATCTTTCAGTGATGTAGCTTCTGCGTAAACTGTAACATCACTAACTTTACTTAGAATATCTTCATCTGTAACAATTCCGACAGGGAGATTATCTTTATCTGTAACAACAATGTCATCTGTTTCATAGTGACGTAACATTCTGGCTGCTTCTCTGGTTTGTGTATCTAGTCCGAGAATCAGTACATCTTTGTCCATGTACTTTGTAACGGACTTGCTAAGAACATATGATACTGCACGTTCTGGATTAGTTGACATTAAGCTTCCTTAGTTGGGGATTTTAAATAATTTGGGGTTACGCGTGAGAAGTGATCGTTGAAAAATAATTTACCTATTCATGATTTTGATCTCATTTTTTTGCTATCTTTATAAGCACTGAACAGGAAGTTCATGCGTAATACAATGGAAATTGATCAAGCACAAGAGCCTGATTATGACTCTGTAAAAATCGATTATGTTGGATTTGTAGACCCCTATGCAGTTGAAGGTATGGTTGTTCTAAAATCTGATAATGGTAAAGAATTCCATATGAGGGCATTTTCTGGCGAAGTTGCAAAACACATCTCAAGTTTTGGTGAAACTGAAGGTGAGGCTGCACCATCCATTTACAAGATGATTGAAGAAATTTGTGAACAAAATGAATTGGTTCTAGTCAAAGTCAAAATTTATGAAAGCGGTGAGGTATTACGCGCAAATCTGTACTTTACAGGTAAGAAAGATCTTGTATTGAGAAATTATCGTGCTTCAGACGCTATGGCTTTAGGTGCATTTTACAAAATCCCAATTCTAGTTAGGAAGAATCTCCTAAAAGAAAGCATGGAAGCAGAATAACATTACTTTAGATTAGAATAGTTTTTCTTCTAGTGGAATAATTGAGATATTATGAATGAACAAGAACAACTAATGGATAATCTACTAAATGTTGATCTTGAGATTATTGATGTAGTTAGAGAACTGCATAAGGGACATTGGGATTCGGAATCTTTGAAACAACAAGTTGGAGATTTGTTGAAAATTAGAGATGAAATGGTCCAACAACTAATGTCTCTAAAAGGTGATGATCATTCTTGTGATTGTGGCCATGATCATGCCCATGAATAATTAACTTAATTCTTCAAAGAAATTATCTGGAAACTTTTTCTTAATTTTTTCTATTTCCAATTCATATGTTTGAATTTTTAATTCGATTTCGTCTCTTTCTTTATCTTTGAGATTTTCTTTGTCTTTTTTCATCTTGTTGATTTGACTAGTCAGTGTCTTGTACATTATTGAAAATTCTGGAAAATTTTCAGGAAGTTCCTCGCCCATTAGCTAGATTAAATACACATCCCACTAATACTGGTTATGAAAATTCTATTATTCTCTTTATTTTTCATTGTGTCTGGAATGGGTGTGGCATTTGCTGATCCCATTACTGCGCAAACCTCCTCTGAAGACAAAATCCATTTTGTTGATGAACAAATTATGCTTATGGCTGATATTTCAAACAATCAAGACACACAACAAAATTTTGCATATATCACACAAGTGAGAAATGATGACAATGTTGTAATTTCGTTGTCTTGGTTAACTGGTTCTTTATCTCCTAGACAGTCATTTTCTCCGGCACAATCTTGGATACCTACTGAACCTGGAACGTATCACATTCAGGTGTATGTTTGGGAAAGTATTGACAATCCTTCAGCATTATCTCCGCCACTATCCATGATAGTAAATGTCAGTGAACGTGAAATCTAATTAAATTAAAAACGCTTCATAATTCGGCAATTCACATCATCTATCAGTTATAGCTTAGAAGGTTGATTAATCATCAGCATTTTTCCTCATATTGTCTTGAATATATTATCATTCAATCTAATAATCAGAAGCTTTTTCACATGATGGAATTTCATTACAGTAATGGCTAATCTTGAAAAACTCTATCAGAGTGTGGCAGAACAGGTGGTTCAAAGATGCCATGGGGCAATCAAAATTACTAAACATGGAAAAATAATTGAAGTTTATGACACTAGACGACATATTTGGAGTGATGGATTGGCAGGTCTTATAATTAAAGAAGAATCAAAGAATGCAAATTTACGTGAATGGGAAGTTGCAAGGTGTATTCGACCTCGTATAATTTCTATGCTTCTTGAAGATAAGACGGGATTACTATCAACAAGGTTAGCTCCTGATAGTGCAGAAAATCAAACTAGAAAAAGATTATCAAAGAAAAAATTTACTGTTAAAAAACCAACAACAAAGAAACGCACCACAAAGAAACCAATTAGAAGAAAATCTAATCAATAACCTACTTTTCTGATCAAGTGTGGTTCTTTTAGCATAATTATATCATCTTTCATTGATGATAGTTCTACTTCTTTGAGATTATGATTTGTCATTACAATTAGTGCCTCACATCTAGAACATAGAATTGTCTTTCCATTGGATCTTTCTTCTCTAACTATGTCTTTTTCTAACCTGTCTTCTTTTTGACACGTAGGGCAAAGTCTTGGCTCTTTTAGTATGGTGATTATCTCTTTAATGAAAATAGTTTTTCCCATGTTAAATAATTCATAAAATACCACTAAAGAGTTATGATCAACCTGATGCACAAAGTGTTGGATTCATTGGTAAATACTCAAGCATTACACAATGACCTATTTTTTTTAAACCTTAAATTCTAATTTCATAGTATGATTTTGAAAATATTCTTGTATTGAAGTTTTAGTTTCCTGCTCTTGGTATTTGTTCAAAATGGTGGACATAATTTTTTCGATATACTTGTCTAGTTTTTCCTTTCTTTCTTTTGCTATTTTGTAGGGTATGATTCCTAATTTTTGTTGATAATCTATTCTAATGATGACCATGTAGGCCCTGTTAACTTCTTCTTGAATATGTTCTAATAACTCTAAACCTTTTTTTCTAAAACGTACTCCATCATTCATCATAATTGTGGGAATTTGTTTAATGACGTTTAGTTCAGTTTTTTGATTTGTTTCAAAAACTGTCATCATTTGTATAAAATTAAATTCACTTTGAGCCGTATCCATTCTCTTATAGAGAACCTTGTTTGTGTCGGGTTTAGTTTCAAGATAACCTATCTCCAATAGTCTCTTTACTGCCTGAATTATGGCTGATTTATCCCCTCCAACTTTTCTAACTATGTCATTTGTAGCTCTCCAGTTGGAAGTCAAATTGAGTATTTTATCATCGTAGATAGTTGTCAAACGGTTTGATTAAAAAAACCGTTAATTAAATCAGTTTATTTGATATACTTTCTATGGGTAACTGCAAGAAATACAGAGCAAGACTAGCACCATAAAGATTCATGGCACTACAAGACAACGACTGGTAAAACATGGTGCAAAAGATCATACCAATGGTGATTTGTATCATCTAAAGTTTGCCTCAAAAAGAGTTTGTATTGTTAATTGGTATCAGCATTCCATTTTGAATGTCAAACCGTTTTAATCATTCAAAATTAGAACGAATGGTATTCAGTATATTCCCAATCTAACCAATTAACACTATTTTGTAGGGTTTCTTGAAAATATATTTTTGTAAATCTAGAGTGTTTTTCGTAGCAAATCATTTACTGCCTTGGAATAACTGTATGTGGTATTTTCTTTTTGTATCATTTTGGACTGGAATTGCCTTATTTACTTATCTATACTATCTTCAATCATTATAGTTACTCGTCTTCCCATGGTCCAATTCACCACTCATTGTATTAATACGGCATCAGATTTTTCATAGGTGAATTTTACATATGGAAATTATCTAATCCATCTTATTATGATTTACAATATTTTCCTATTTTTCTTGAAATAAATCATGCTAAATGTTAAATAGTTATTTGTTCTATACTATATGATGTCGTTAGTTATAAAATCTGGCGATTAGACCGCGCTACCCCGCAGAACGAAAAAGGCAATCAGGCGTTTAGACGTTTGACCACGAGAGGAAATCTCTCAGAGTTCTGCAGTTAGGGGTTTGCGCCTTTTTGATTTCTTTAAAAATAATGTTGTAATTTTATGTATGAATATTGTAATTTTGAATATTTTACTCAAGTAACGATTTCATCTAAACGGTCTTCTTCTTGGGCCCGTTTAATTTCCATGGCAATTCTTCTACCAACCCCGAATGTTTGACCATATTGATATTTTGTATATGGGCTAGTTGTTGCAACAATTGGATTTCCTGGAACTCTTAATGATACATCGTATACGATTAATTCTAAATCTTTTGTAATTACACTTTGTAATGAAAATGGACCAATAATTCCTGGGGCATATTCTTTCTTTACTGCTGCCACAAATTTGTCTCCCATTTTGAGTACTTTTTCAAGTAATGATTCTCTGATACTTGCAGGAGTATGCCCTACTTCGATATTTTGTAAATCAATATCCATCTCTAATTGTTCTTTTGCTGGAAGCGCATTGTAATCATGAATGTTCGTTTGTAATCTTCTCTCAATTCCTATAAAATCAACTTGATTTGAAATTGGAGTGTGGAAGAAATTGAAATTCATGTATGTTCCTATTGCTAATTCTTCGATGCTTGCTTTTTCAAGATCCTTTCTTGCAATTACTCCTTGCTTGATTTTTTCTTCAGATTTTGTTACATAATCTTTGTATGATGATACGTTAAAGAATGCCCTTTCTAGTGGTCTCTTTTTTTCTTGAACTTTGACAATACATGGCTTGTTAATCCGTTTAGGATCTTTGAATAATTTAGGATATTTTATTCTGGCTTTTTCTAAAAGATAGTATTGTCCTTTTTTGGCAGTTCTCTCTTCTGCTTGGAATAGTTTTCTATTTCCAAATATTGGAACTTTGAATGAATTCTCAATCGTTTTGTATCCCAAGTATACCGTTAGTGATCTGTGAGGAACAATAATTGTACTGGAATCTCGTAATTCTTTTTGATATTTGGCTGATGCCATATCTTTGAATTTATCTAAAACTGTAATCTCATCTGCAATACGTCCAAATCTTTGGTAAGGTCCTTCTCGCCCTTTTTGACAAAAGACTCTGGTTTGAAAATCTTCATCTTTGGCCCCATCCATTATTTCAAGTGCTGAGTGACTGCCAAGAACGCCTATTTTGACATCAGAATAATCATTGACTATTTTCTTAATCTCGGAACTTTTAATCACATTGTGCCTAGATATCGGTATCTAATATAGCTAATTTTTGATTATCCAGATCGGTTGATCAATAGACTTTTTTCAATTAGTATTTGATTCAAATCATGTTATACTCTTTTGAACTACAACTGCTTGGAGCAATTCTTCTTCCTGTCATGCTTGTTGCAGGTATAGTCATGTGGTATAAACGAAGAAAATCTGATCAAGAATTATCTGATTCTGACAATGAAAATTCTCCTAATCTCTAGTGTTAATTCAATCCTATCTATCTAATACATAAAATACTGTACATTGTAAGATTAATTGTTGAAACTTGTAATTGGAATTACTGGCAGTACTGGTGCAATCTATGGGATACGAATGCTTGAAACTTTAAAAAAATTAAACATTGAAACTCACTTGGTTATTTCTGAATGGGGTGAAAAATGTATTTCAATGGAAACTGATTTTACTCCTGAACATGTAAAATCCCTTGCAACAAATACCTCTGATGAAAAAAATATGGCATCAAATGTTTCTAGTGGCACTCATAAAATTGATGGGATGATTGTTGCTCCTTGTAGTATGAAAACATTAGCTGCAATTGCAACTGGATATGATGATACTTTGGTAGCAAGAGCAGCTGGAGTTACAATTAAAGAATCTAGAAAATTAATTTTGATGGTTAGGGAAACTCCTCTTTCGGCAATTCATTTAGAAAATATGCTAAAGCTTGCTAGATTGGGTATTGTTATTTTACCTCCTGTAACTGAATTTTATACAAAACCAAAATCCATTGATGATATAGTAAATCATGGTGTTGGAAAATGTTTAGACCAGTTTGATATAGAGCACAATTTATACCCAAGATGGGGCACTCTCTAAACTACCATTGCCTAAATTTTCTTTAGAAAAAATTGTTAACAGCAATAGGGATAATGTTTTTGAAATTTTTTCAAATTTTGAAAACTATCAAAGAATAATTCCACAACATTATCCATCAGTTCGTGTTCGTTCTATGCGAGGGGATGTATCAGTAGTTGAAGAACATCTGATTTTGGGTGATATGGAATTACTAATTATGGCAAAACATGTTTCTCAAAAACCCATCTTACATGAAATGATTATAATTGGTGGTGATGCAAAAGGGAGTAAAATCAAGCAAGAATTTATCCAACTTGAAAATGGAACTAAAATCTTAGTGGATGTTGATTTAAAATTTAAAGGAAAAATGAGAATTTCAGTCATGTTTGGAAAAAATGATTTCAAACAAGATTATGATCATGTATTAGATGATTTTGTAAAACTCGCTGAAAACTAGT
>DAOWGL010000151.1 GCA_030637455.1 Candidatus Nitrosopumilus sp.
ACCCGGATTAACGGATTCAAAGTTTCCTGCTGACATTTGTGATGCGTGCATGTCGTTACCGTGTCCAGTAACTTCATCATCTGGAATTGTTAATGTCATTTTTACAACATCACCTTGTGTAACTCTTAGTGTTGGTCCTGGGACTTGTCCACTAAAGGTCATGGCGTTGTAAGTTTTTCCTCCCATGATTGGAAGTTCGACACTTTCACCAGTCAAATTGAACTCGACTACGTCTCGTCCAGTTTGTGATAATGCACCACAATCAGTTTCTGCGAATGCTTGAGGCATTACAAGTTGTAAACCGCCCATTTGATGGATTTGTTCAATTACATCGGCATCCATTTTGTTGATGTCGAGTGATTGTCCGCCAATTTGGGTTTGTGTGTATGTGCTTCCGAATAAGGTTGCTCCCATTACAGCTACTGCTGCAATAGTAAAGAGCATGCTAATTCGCTTATTCATAAAGCAACGGTCTTACAATTCCTATATAATAATTCCCATTATTGCCACGTAATTTTTTGAGAATATCTGAAAAAGAATGAATAATGGGTGGAATTAGTAAAGTCATCATGAAATTCAGATTAGATCAGGATTCACTTGGAAAAGTCAAAATTCCAGCCGATGCATATTATGGGGCATTTACAGGAAGGGCGATCAAACAATATCACGTAACAGGTAACAAAAGCCATGAAAATTTGATAAAGTCATTTGTAATGATAAAACGCTCCGCTGCAGTTGCAAACATGAAAACAAAGGCAATTGACACAAAACGTGGAAAAGCCATTGTTACGGCTTGTGACAAAATTCTAGATGGAAAATACGTTGATCAGTTTGTAGTAGATATGATAAATTCTGGTGCAGGTACAGCGTTTAACATGAATTCCAATGAAGTCATTTCAAATGTGGCATTAGAAGTATTACATAAGAAAAAAGGACAGTATGAATTCCTCCATCCAAATGATCATGTTAACATGTCTCAATCAAGTAACGATACATACCCTACTGCAATGCATGTTGCAATTTTGATGAATCTTAAAGAAACTATTCCTGCAATCGATATTTTAATAAAATCATTATCTAAAAAAGCAAAACAATTTTCATCATTTAAGAAAATTGGAAGAACTCACTTGATGGATGCATTACCAGTAACATTAGGTAGTGAATTTGCAGCATATGTTACATCAATTTCTAAAGCTAGAAAAGAAATCATTGATGCACAAAAAGAATTACAAAATGTGGCACTTGGCGGTACTGCTGTGGGTTCTGGTGCCAATACTCCAAAAGGATATAGAAAAATTGCAATTGCCGAACTTGGAAAGATTTCAAAATTATCACTAAAACCAGAAAAAGATATGCAACATAGTTTGCAAAGTAAATTTGCAGTAGTAAATTTATCAAGTGCTTTACGAAACTTGGCAATAGAAATTGGTAAAGTCTCAAATGACATTAGATTAATGGCATCAGGTCCAATTGCTGGATTAGCAGAACTAGGAATTCCTGCAGTTCATGCAGGGTCGTCCATCATGCCTGGAAAAGTAAATCCATCATTAGCAGAATGCATGAACATGATTTGCTTTAACATCATTGGAAATGACACATCAGTTTCATGTGCAGCCCAAGGAGGACAGTTTGAACTAAACGTAATGCTTCCAGGAATGCTAAAGTGCATGTTAGAATCAACGGACATGCTGAAAAACTTTCTACCAATATTTTCTGCAAATCTAATTGATGGACTAACAGCTAACAAAGACAAACTACGTGAAGACATTGAAAATAGTCCTGTAATTGTCACATTGTTAACTCCAACAATTGGATATCTAAAATCTGCAGAACTTTTCAAAGAATCACTAAAAACTGGAAAAACTATCAGGGAACTTGTAGTTTCAAAGAAACTAATGAGTAACAAAGAGATCAATTCTCTATTTGGATAGATTATGGCAAAGATCTTTGTAGAAGCTTATGGATGCTCTGCTAGTTTTGCAGATTCAGAAATGATTTCAGGATTGATTTTGAATGGAGGGCATACATTATCGGATAATCCCTCAGATTCGGATCTAAATATTGTAGTCACTTGTTCTGTAAAAGACTCAACTGCAAATAAAATGATGTATAGAATTAATTCATTAAAATCAAAACCCCTCATAGTAGCAGGATGCCTTCCAAAAGCAGAAAAAGAAAATGTTGAAAAATTTTCAGGAAATGCCAGTCTGTTAGGACCTAACTCATTGGGAAAAACCCTTCAAGTGATTAATTCAACCCTAGAGGGAAGAAAGCAAATTGCCTTGGAGGACACAGACCTATCCAAAGTAGGACTTCCCAAAGTAAGACTAAATCCAACAGTAGGAATTGTAGAGATTGCAAGTGGATGTATGAGTGAATGTACATTTTGTCAAACCAAATTATCTAAAGGGGATCTTTCAAGTTACAGATTAGGCGACATTGTAAGACAAGTTCAAACTGAAATCAAAGAAGGATGTAAAGAAGTGTGGCTAACATCTACAGATAATGGATGTTATGGATTTGATATCGGTACTGATTTACCATCATTAGTAAATGCAGTTTCTGAAATTCCAGATGATTTTATGATACGAGTTGGTATGATGAATCCGATGTACATGCCAAGGATTAAAGAAAATTTGATTGAATCTTTTGACAACGATAAAGTTTTCAAATTTTTACATATTCCAGTACAGAGTGGAAGTGACAAAGTACTAAACGATATGAAACGAGGTCACACATCTGGAACATTTAGAGAGATTGTAAATAAAGTGAAAGGAAGATTTGGAGACTTTACTATTTCTACAGATATCATTGTAGGGTTTCCCACTGAAACAGAAAAAGAGTTTCAAAAAACAATAGAATTACTAGACGAAACAAAGCCAGATGTTGTTAATCTATCAAGGTATAGTGCAAGGCCTGGAACAGATGCAGCTGAATTAGAACAAATTGATGCAGCTGAAGTTAAGCGAAGAACCAAGATAGTTTTTGAGCAGATCAGTAAATTGTCAATGGAGAGTAATCAAAAGTGGATCGGTTGGAAAGGCAAAGTCCTATTTGATGAAATGACAGATGAGGGAATAAAGGGCAGAAACTTTGCTTACAAGCCTATAGCAGTTGAAGATAAGGTGGAACTAGGCCAATCATATATAGTTGAAATCACAGATGCTACTGTGAAACGATTGATTGGTAAGATCGCAAGCTAAATTTTTTCGATCTAAAATTTGATTAAAAAAACGTAAGAAGGTTTTTTATCTAAATCAGAAAATAAGATCAGAAATGAGTTTTCAAGTTAAAGAACCAGTCTTAGTCATAGGCCTTGGCGGTGTAGGCTCAAAATTGGCAATAGAGGCAAAAAATTCTCTAAATTCAGATTGTCTAATAATTAGTAACGATAAAAATGATTTATCAACAGAAATTCCATCAGTTCATGTTTCTACTGAATCTGTAGTTAATCCATCAGTCCAATTAATCAGAGGTTCAACTTACAAAGTTGCAGATGAAATAAAATCAAAAATTTCAGGCTATTCCACAGTTGTCTTAATGAGTAATTTAGCAGGTAAAGCAGGCTCAGCCATGGCACCTGTAGTATCAGAAATGTGTAAAGAAGCAGATGCAGGATTAGTTTCCTTTGCAATTATGCCTTTCAAATATGAGAAAGACAGAATTTTCAATTCAGGAGTATCCCTAAAAAGAGTAAGAGAAAACTCAAAATGCACAATTGTGCTTGATAATGATTCATTGCTTGAAAGTAATCCAGATTTGAGTTCAAAGGCATGTTATGAAATTGCAAATTCTGCAATGATGCATGTTGTAGGTTCACTTGGTTCTTCAGAAATATCCAATGAGACAAGTATTCTATCCACAAGCAAGAACGGTCAACATATTGAAGACTCACTAAGAGACTCACTCAAAATGCTTTATGGAAACGCCCCACCAAATTCAGTTAAACGTTCAATGTTGTATGTAGTTGGAGGAAGTAACATCCCAGTAGGAGTCATCAATTCAATTACAAACCTTACAGCAGGAATTGTTAATGAAAGCAATTCACAGATTGACATGACTTCATCTGCAGAAGAATCCAAAGTCGTAATGTTATCATCAATTCAAGGAATGACAAAATTTGATAACTATGATCCTTTAGGAATGATTCCTCAAGAAGATACACTTGATTGGTCAACACCAGATTGTAGTATTGATTGTGAACTAGACTTGTATCAATTAGAATAAACTTATTTTTTAAAATTATAATTTTTTGAAAATAATTAATCGTTCTTTGGTGCTTCTTTAGCTGGTGCATCTTTCTTTGGTGCTTCTTTAGCTGGTGCATCTTTCTTTGGTGC
>DAOWGL010000040.1 GCA_030637455.1 Candidatus Nitrosopumilus sp.
AAAGGAATCAAAGTTCTATCAATGTATCATTCTGGTTTAGAGCATACTTTTGAATGGATTGTTGAAGCCCCTGGCGCACATGCAATACAAGATCTTATGGTAGAAACTAAAGTTGCAAAATTCAATTCTACCAAAATTGTTCCATTAAGAACAACCCAGAATGTAGTGGAGTATCTTACAAATCAATAGAGTGATGAATATGATGCAAACTCCTTCTTTTTTCTTTTTTAGAACAAACTCTAAAAATAAACAATCATCTAGTCTTCCACCTTATTCTAAACGAGCTCTTGTTGCTGTAACAGTAGCCATTCCAATGGCGTTTAGTTTGAATTTAACACTTGATTCCATGGCATCTTTTATGCCAATTTGGGGAGTGATAATGATCAATGCAATTGTAATTCCATCTTACATGACATTCATCATACCAAAAGCCTCGAAATTGCTTTCTTCCTGGTTGAATTCAAAAGCATCTGGAGTAAACTAAAATGAGAATAAAACAAATATCCCGAAATCAAAAGTTTTCTCGTCTAGTAATTGCTGGACTAGTGGGAACTTTGGCATTTTACATTGCAGCATTCATTGACATGGAAATTACTGGAATACCTCTAGACATTTCAGTTGTCTTAGGACAGTTAGTTGCTGGAGAAGATGATTCAGCCATAATCATTGGGAATATCTTCCATATTACTAATGGAATAGGTTTGACCTTGTTCTTTGGATATGTTTTCATGCCTATTTCAAGGAAAATTCTAAACGGTAGAATTTGGTTACATGGAATAGTTTTTGGAGTAATTGTAACTGCCACAACTGTATGGTTTGGAATGCTTCCAGCTTTAGGAGCTGGTGTTGCAGGATTAAATATTGCTCCTGAAGTTCCAGCAATGACTATGTTTAGACACATTACCTTTGGTGCAGTAATTGGTATTCTATCAAAACCCATCTTTGAGGTGGAGAAATGACAGAATTAATCAAAAGTAAAGAATGCCCCAAATGTGGCTCTGAAAAAATAGAATGTAAAGATGACAAATTCTCATGTAGTGATTGCAGATTATCTTTTAGCTGTTTTGGAGGTCAAAATGAATAAAATACTCTATGGAATAATTCCAGTTTTTGCATTTTCTATAATTTTTGTAAATATGTTTTTTGGACATTTGATTTTTGCATCAGAAACTCAAGTTGTAAACAAGTATTCCGTTTATGTTCACTTGTTATCTGAATGGCAAAGTGATTCAAAGAATATTATTTTTGAAATAACAAACACTTGGCACAAATCAGACAAAATCAATAATGTTAATCATGTATTTGATGCTGAATCTAAAAAATACAATACAAACCAACTTCATGAAATCAATGGCAAATCATATGTTGAATTAAAACATGAATTCAGTGATTGTCAAGAAGAATGGCAACCAATGTTGTATAGAAAAGCAGTAGATACTGTAAGACATGAAATAGAATATGTCCAAGGACAACAGCTAAGTACAGATCCTAGCGTTTCTGTATATCCAGATATTGAGAACAAAAATTATGATAATACAGAGCAGCAACTAAAAATTAAAAATGGATATATGCAATTTTTCCCAATTTGCACTTCACAGGATACCACATCATATGATTATAGTGTGAAAACTGACAACAAGGATTTGGGTTTTGATGTATATTTTGTTCCATCATTTGAACAGCGTGAAAACTTTGTAAATTCAGAATTTGATTATTATACAGAATCTGGTTGCTATGGCATAAACAAACAAAGCTATAGTGGCACCTGTGAAAATATCAAAAAAGATAGTGGTTTACTAGTAATTTTTCCTGACAATCTAAAACCTTGGACTACAAAAGTTACAGTAAATCTTTATGAAAACAATTAGAATTTTCTATTTTTTCTTCCAAACAAATTGATTGTAAATCAACTCTGGTCTAATTTGTCTAAATGGTTGTGCACCGCCATCATACCATTTGGTAAAGAATTCATACAAGTGCAATCTGAGAGATTGAATGTATACAATCAATCCTTCAATCATCATAATTCCCAAGTTTCCTCCGATAATCATTGCCATTGCTGCACCTGATTCTACACCGCCAAGTGATTGGAATGCATTGTTAACTGTCATGAGTAATGCAGCATGTACAAGTAACATAATTCCTAATCGGGCATAACTAATCGTATGTGCCAAACTTTCAACTGTCTTTCCAAGAAATACTTCCATAATCACATTTGCAGCCGAACCTCCATCTTCAGGATGTTTCTTAGCATGCATTACACCACCAACTATCATCAATACCATTGATGTAATAATTATCACAACTGCAATTCTTGTAATTATCCACACTTCTGCCCATTCTCCTAAGAACATTGTAACCCAAGGAACTGCTTCGGTATGAACTTTGGAATACATGTTCATCACATCATAATTAGCTCCAATTGCACACATCATGATGACCACAATTCCGCCATAAAGTGTAATGTTAGGAATTGCTTCCATAAACATAACAAACTTGTGACCTTCTGCAGCTAATCTCTTTACTCTTAGAACCATTGCCCAAACCAAGTGAACAATTCCAATGAACAATGAAACTTTGAGTATGTCGATGACTTGATCAAATGTTAATTCTGCTACACTGAGAATACCTACAATCCAACTAACTGAATGAAGTGCTCCTCCTTCTTCCAACAAGCCTTCTAATGGTCCCATATGATCTAGGTGGAATCCAAATGCCTCACCTGCACCAACACCTGCTATTGCAGCTGAAGCACCAGATATTGCAATCAACATGCCCCATCTTGAAAGTGTACCTTGTCCTTTGAATTTGAACAATAGTCCCATTCCCATTAGTAGTAGACCGTGGCCCATATCTGCAAACATTAGTCCATAGAAAATTGGCCACATTAGAGCAATCATTGGAGTTGGATCTGCTTCTCCGTGTTTTGGAATACCTTGACTTTCTGTAATCACTTCAAAAGTTCTCACGAATTTTTTATTATCAAATAATGTTGGAATTTGTTCTTTTAATTTTGGATCAGTAATATCTTCAACTACTGACATCCATTGTTTAGTTGAATCTTTGAATTCCTCCTCCATTTTAGATGGAATGAATCCTTGAATTACTGCAAAATGTTTTGTTCCTGCTGGTTTTCTAACTGTTTCCAGAACATCTTTGGCTACTTGAGCCTCCTCATGAATTGCTAAAATATCACGTCTAATCTTTTTTGTAATTTTTGCAATTTGTTTTGTATTTACTTTTTGTTTCTCAGTTAATTCTTTAATTTTTGATTCTGCTAATGCATATGCTTCAGATGGAACTTGAGAGATTCCTTCTGGAATTACAAATGGATTTGCATTAAATCCTCTTAGTACTTTGAGGGTTTTATCAGAATCAGATGTACTAGAAATTACAAGAATTGCTGCTTTCTCTTTACTTACTAATTCATATTTGTAAAATGTAATTCCTTCCAATGCTCTACTAATTTCTTCAAAGTCAGTAGAGTTTATGACAAAAAGATTTGTGTAAAAATACTTCATCAATCCAAATCCTGAAAGATCAATGCTTAGCTTCTTGGCAATTTCTAATGTTTCTTTAAGTGATGTGTATTCTTCAAGTGAGCGTTTTGTTGATGCTTGTTCCTCTAAAAGTTTAGATGGCTCATCAATTATTGCTGGTGTTCTTTTTTTAAGGTCACTAACCATTCCTTCTATTTCATCAATTTCATAATCTTTCTTCTTGATTGTTGTACCTTTGAACATAATTTCTAAAATTCCTACCATTGGAGGAATGCCTAGTCCTTTAACCACATCATCAATAGATTGGTAAACTTGCTGGGCATCTAATAATAAATCATCAATTTCAGGTGTGACTATGTCGTTTTCAGTATCAATTTTGTGAAACCATTCAAATTCAGTTAATCTAGAAATTGCTCTTGGAGAGTCACTTCTTGGTAAAATTAAACTCCCAAGCTTTAGATCGGCCACAACCAAGATAATCCATCGGTAATTTCTTTGATTTTAATATCTTTCTGAATCAGTCTATTGATTACCAAACATTAAAATCTATTATGGATAAATGGCACCCATTGGCAAATCTTGCTTTAGAACAAACTATTGATAAAATACTTAATCATACTCAAAAAGAGATCGAATCTAGCATAGATTCTGCTTTAAAAGACACACATCAAACTCTTGATAATGCTATTCCTAAACTAGAAAAAGAATATGACAAAATTATTGCAGATGGTAAGAAAGAAGCAGATAAAATTGAAAAACAGCTTATCGGTGGTGCTGATATTAAAGCCAGAAATAAACAACTTTTGGCATTAGAAGCCTCTGTTGATAAGGTCTTTACAAAGGCATTAGACCAAATTACAAATAATGATCGTAGTGGTGACTATGCTAATTTGATTAAATCATTATTGGATGAATCAATCCGAATTTTGGGTACATCTGAAGTTATAGTATATACAAATTCTAAAGATCGTGCTGTTGTTCAATCTGCACTATCTGGATTTACTGGATCTGAATTATCATCAGATACCATCGAATGTATCGGTGGCGTGATCATCAAATCTAAGGATGGAGCAATGACATTTGATAATACTCTTGATGCAAGAATTGAACGTCTGAAGCCTTTAATTAGGAAAGATATTGCAGCAAAATTCGGAGTGAATAATTAGAATGGCAGCTCAAGGTAGAATTGTTTGGGTAAGTGGCCCAGCTGTAAGAGCAGACGGTATGTCTGATGCAAAAATGTATGAAACTGTAACTGTAGGTAATTCAAAATTAGTAGGCGAAGTTATTCGATTAACCGGAGATGTCGCATTTATTCAAGTATACGAATCAACAAGTGGTCTTAAACCAGGTGAGCCTGTAGTTGGTACTGGAAACCCACTTAGTGTATTATTAGGTCCTGGAATTATTGGACAACTTTATGATGGAATTCAAAGACCGCTAAGAGAATTATCTAAAGCATCTGGTTCCTTCATTGGAAGGGGCATCACAACAACTGCAGTTGACATGACAAAAAAATATCACTTTGTTCCATCTGCAAGTAATGGCGCTGAAGTTGCAGCAGGAGATGTTATCGGAACCGTTAAAGAAACTGATCTTATCGATCATCCTATTATGCTTCCACCAGATCATGCAGGTGGAAAACTTTCAAACCTTGTATCTGAAGGAGATTATGATTTAGAAACTGTAATGGCTACTACTGAGAAAGATGGACAATCAATTCCTGTTAAAATGTATCACAAATGGCCTGTACGAAAACCACGTCCTTACAATAAAAGACACGATCCAACTGTGCCCCTCTTAACCGGACAACGTGTCATTGACACATTCTTCCCAATTGCAAAAGGTGGAACTGGTTCAATCCCTGGAGCATTTGGAACAGGAAAGACTGTTACATTACACCAAATTGCAAAATGGGCTGATTCTCAAGTTGTTGTTTACATTGGTTGTGGTGAAAGAGGAAACGAAATGACTGAAGTATTAGTTGAATTCCCACATCTTAAAGATCCACGTAGTGGAAAACCATTAATGGATAGAACTGTCCTTGTTGCAAATACTAGTAACATGCCAGTAGCAGCAAGAGAAGCAAGTATCTACACTGGTGTCACAATTGCAGAATATTATAGAGATATGGGTAAAGACGTTGTACTTGTAGCAGATTCTACAAGTAGATGGGCTGAATCACTTAGAGAAATGAGTGGTAGATTAGAAGAGATGCCTGCAGAAGAAGGTTATCCATCTTATCTTGCATCAAGATTAGCAGAATTTTATGAAAGAGCAGGACGAGTTAGAG
>DAOWGL010000037.1 GCA_030637455.1 Candidatus Nitrosopumilus sp.
AAGAAACTCTATGATGCAGCAGGGCACTTAATTATTCACGGTGGAAAAAGACTCAGGCCATACATGGTAATTAGAAGTTGTCAAATTTTAGGTGGAAAAGTTTCTAACGCAATGCTAGCAGCAAGTGCTGTAGAAATGGTTCACAACTTTACTTTGGTTCATGATGATATCATGGATAATGATGAGATGCGTCATGGAGTTCCAACTGTACATAAGAAATTTGGAATGCCAATTGCAATTCTTGCCGGAGATGTTTTATTTTCAAAAGCATTTCAAATCATTACTGATTCAAAATTATCACCTATTGCTACAACTCAACTAGTATCTAGACTTGCAAAAGCTTGTGTTGATATCTGTGAAGGTCAATTATTAGATGTAAAGATGGCCGAAGAACGAAGAATTCCATCACAAGCAGAATACATTACAATGATTGGTAAAAAAACTGCAGCATTGTTTGATGTATCTTGTGCAATGGGAGCTATTTGTGCAACAAATAAAGTAAAAGATATCTCAAATCTATCATCATTTGGAAGAAATTTAGGAATTGCTTTTCAAATAACTGATGATCTTATTGGGGTTATGGGAGATCCTAAGATAACAAAAAAACCAGTAGGGAACGATTTGAGAGAAGGAAAGAAATCACTTCCAATTCTCATGGCAATAAAATCAGCAAAAGGTAACGATAAAAAAATAATTCTAAAAGCATTTGGAAATTCAAAAATATCAAGAAAAGATCTGAATAGAGCAGTAGATGTCATTAGATCGTTAGGAATAGAGGAAAGTGTGAGAAAACAGGCTCTAAAACATGCTGAAAAGGCAGAAAAATCATTAAGAAATTATTCTGGATCTGCAAAAGATGAATTAATTTCATTGTTAGATTTTGTAGTAAAACGAAGTGTGTAGATGTAATAGGAAAGAACTAACATGGATGAAGGATTAAAAAAAGAAATTAGAAAAATGGCTCTTCAAAATGCTTTTGAGCATGGAGGTGAAACTAGAGATAAAATAATTTTAGGAAAAATTCTTGGAACAAAACCAGAATTTAGAAGTAAAGTAAAGGAAATTTCAGTAAACATTTCTGAAATAGTATCAGCAGTAAATCAGTTATCATTAGAAGAGCAAGAAATTGAAATTAAAGAAAATTTTCCAGAAATTTTAATCCCAAAAGAAAAAATTGTAGAGAGAGAAGGTCTTCCAGAATTAAAAGATGCTGAACAAGGGAAAGTAATCACAAGGTTCCCTCCAGAACCTAATGGATATCCACACATTGGACATGCAAAAGCAGCTATCATTAATTCAGAATATGCCAAAATGTATGGAGGAAAATTTATTCTAAGAATGGATGATACAAATCCAGAAGCTGAAAGAATGGAATATCATGCAGCCATCAAAGTGGGATTAGAATGGTTAGGGATTGAATTCGACATAGTAAAAAGTACATCAGACGACATGGAATTATTTTATGAAAAAGGGATAGAATTAATTAATTCAGGAAAAGCATACGTTTGTACTTGTAAAAGAGAAGACATCAGTAAAAACAGAAGAGAGCGAAAAGCATGTAAGTGTAGTAGAGGAGACATAGAAAAAAATAACAAAAATTGGGAAAAGATGAATGATAAATTCAAACCAGGAGATGCCATAGTTAGATTCCGTGGAGACATGAAAGCAGATAATGCAGTCATGCGGGATCCTGTTTTGTTCAGAATTATTGAAGGGAAACACTACACTTTAGGAGAAAAATATAGAATTTGGCCAAGTTATGATATGGCAGTTGCCATAGAGGATAGCATTGATGGTGTAACTCATGCCTATCGTTCAAAAGAATTTGAACTCAGAAAAGAGCTAATTGAGGCAATTTTAGATGCATTAAACATGAGAAAACCAGCCCAAGGCTTTTTCTCAAGATTAGAATTCAAAGGAATGCCAATATCAAAAAGAATCATCAAACCACTTATTGAAGAAGGGAAAGTCACATGGTATGATGATCCAAGGCTACCAACTTTAGAGGGATTACGAAGAAGAGGGATCAAACCAGAAGCAATTAGAAAATTCATTATGTCATTAGGATTAACCAAAGCAAATACTCTAGCACCATTTGATGCACTAGAAGCTTTTAACAGAAAATTTGTGGATGCAGATAGTATTAGATTATTCATGGTAAGCAATGCAAAAAAACTTTCAGTGAAAAATTTACCTATATCTTCTGTTGAAATTTCAAATCATCCAATAAATGATATGGGGAAAAGAACAATCGATATTGATGGAAATTTTTACATTTCAGGAGAAGATGCACAAACAATCAAAGAAGGATCACAAATTCGTTTATTGGGTTTAGGAAATATTCACATTACAAAACAAGGAATAGAATTTGAAGGAGAATTTGTTGAAAATGGAGATACAAAAGACATACCAAAAATCCAATGGGTACCACAAAAAACCGCACATGAGATAAAGATGATAATTCCAAAAACATTGTTTAATGGTGATGAATTTAATGAAGATAGTTTAGAAGAATTAGACGTGTATACAGAACCACAGTATCTACAATTAAAAGAAGGAGAAGAAATACAATTTGTTAGATTTGGATATTGTAGAAAAGATTCTCAGAATCAAGCAATTTTTACACACAAATGATTTAATATGAAAATTGCACGACTGTCATATGATAATAATGAAACATATGGTTTTGTAAACGGAGATAAAGTATCCACGAAAGATGAGATTACTTACTTGACAGGAGTTCCAATTCCTCAAAATGTTAAAGACTTTCTTTTTGATGGATGGTATGATGAAATTAAAAATAAAATTAAAGATTTACGATATAAAGAAAATATTTCAAAATACAAATTATTGCCACCGATTCCTAATCCCAACAAGATAATTTGTTTAGCATTCAATTATGTAGATCATGCTAAAGAGCAGGGATTACAAGCACCAGAAGATCCGGCATTGGTAATAAAACCCAGAACTGCATTAAACAGTACAAATTCAGATATTGTATGTCCAGATTTTGTAACTCAACTAGATTATGAAATAGAATTAGCCTT
>DAOWGL010000186.1 GCA_030637455.1 Candidatus Nitrosopumilus sp.
ATTCCTTGAGCACTAGCATCTTCAACTAATGCTGCACAAATTGCACCACTTTGTGAAACAAGTGCAATTTTTCCAGACTTTGGTGTAACTTTGAGAAAAGTAGAATTCATCATTGTCTTTGGATCAAGATTCATGACACCAAGACAGTTAGGTCCAATGATTTCCATTTTGTATTTTTTAGCGATATCTATGACTTGTTGTTCTCGTTTTGCTCCTTCTTCATCAACTTCTTTGAAACCTGCGGTGATAATGATGACACCTTTGACTTTTTTCTTTCCACATTCTTCTAACACTGGTATAACCAATGTATTTTTGATAACAATAACTGCAAGATCAATTGATTTTGGAACATCTAAAACAGACTTGTATGCTTTTTTGTAAAAGACTGTATCTCTAGATGGGCTAATTGGATAAACTATTCCTTTGAAACCATTCATAATATTTGATGTAATTGTGGCACCTACACTTCCTCTCTTATCAGATGCACCAATCACTGCAATTGATTTTGGTGATAAGATAACAGATTCTGCCATGATAAGTTGAATCTGAGATTTTGTATAATAAAGTTATTCTCGGAAATTTCTGATCTCTTATTTTTAGCTTCCCAGCATTTTTCCAGCCAAATTCTCTTTTCTGGGAACCCAAACAATGGATAAATTAGAAAATTTACCAATAATTCCCCATGCTTCTCTAGCCAGATTTCTTAATGCTTCATTATTTATTGCAAATTCATGATTTAGTTGGTTTACAGTATTTTTAGAATCACTGTGAATGATAATTTCTTCATCCGAATCAACATACTTGTTTAATGCAGAAATTATTGCCATATACTCTGCCTGATTATTAGTTAGATCAGGTTTTTTTTCATAAAATGATTCTCCTGTCTCTTTAACAAAATAACCATAACCGCTATTTGCTCCACCAGAACCATCAACATAAACACTAATTCCCATCTTTATACAACCTCGTTATTTTCACAGTTAGATTTAGTACTATCATGTAAATAATTGTAGAGATTCCTTGAGAGGCAATTGATGCCAAGTATGGATCGTAGTTTATAGTTAGAAAATAATATTGTAATGCCCATCTAGCTACAGTGTATACAACTTCAGCAATTCCAAGTGAAGTAATCAATTTTTTTAAATCTTGTTTAAGTTTTGCAGTATCTGTCTTACCAGATTCTAATCGATATTTTTTTCGGTTATCTAGATAAAATAGGCTACTAAAAACTGAAAAATAAATTACATAATCTGCAATTGTAGTATATGTTGTGTTAAGAAGATCATCTTGGTCAGATAAAATTTGAGCAATAACAGCTGAAATGATTATTGATGCAGCAAATGCTATGAGAACATTTTTGTTTAATTTTAGATATTCTTGTAACACATAATTGATTCTTGGTTGTTACAAATAAACTAAGATTAGTCCAAAGTAATTTTTAAAAATATTATCAATCCTGCAAGTTCTGCAATCCCTACTCCTAACATGTATGGGAATATTTCATGTGAGAAAATCTCCTCCATGGAAAAATAAGCTAATGCCCCAATCACATTATGCAAAAACAACATTCCTGCAACAACTATCATACCTAGTGGAAGCTGGGCTCTAGTCTTTCCATACATTTTTCCAAATATGCAGATTAGAATTCCAAGTATACCCATATTGGCAATTGAAACAATAGATAGTACTAGAGAAGTAGATTCCATTTAGTCTAAAACACCTCTAGAGCTTTTATTTACTTTTGTCCAATTTCCCTTCAATTTCTTCAAATGCATCCATATTGACTTCAAGATAGGTTGAGATAAAATAAGTCACATTGTATTTTTCACCAATTTTGGTGATCATGTTATTTTTTTCTAGTACTCGGATATGATGCTGAATTGCCTTGTAATCAAGACCCAATTCCTTTGCTAATTGATTTGTGTTAAATGGATTTTCCCTTAGTTTAGAAATTATTTTTAATCGATTTAATCCACCTCTAGAACCTGCAAATACAAACCACAGGAGTCTTTTTGCATCAGGATCATTGGCCATAAGTTATGAAATTCCTTCTCATTTACTACTAAAAGGTATTCTGTGATAAGTAGAAAGTATAAAAAACATAATCAGGCAAATTTGAATGAACGAAAAAATGATGTTAAATTATGATGCACCTCTGTATAGACCACCATCAGAAGCTAGATCTTTGATTTTTCAAGTAACATTAGGTTGTTCATTTAACGAATGTTCATTTTGTGATATGTATAGATCAAAAGAATATTCCGAAAGATCATGGGAAGATGTGAAAGCAGAAATTGACATGATGGCAGGTTATCTACCAGATACAAAACGAGTATTCCTTGCAGATGGTGACGCACTAAATCTTGATTCAGAGTATATGATTAAAATTGTAAAGTACATTAGAGAAAAATTTCAAAACATTGAAAGAATATCATGTTATGCAATGCCTATGAATATTTTAAAGAAAACATCTGAGGAGTTGAAGAAAATGAATGAAGCAGGTCTTGACATGTTTTATTTAGGAATTGAGAGTGGATCGGACATTGTTCTAAAAAAAGTAACCAAAGGAGCAATAGGTAAAACAATTATCAAATCAGTAAACAAAGCAAAAGAAGCAGGATATGTAATGTCATGTATGGTAATTTTAGGACTTGGTGGAAAGAAATATTCTAAAGATCATATCAGAGGAACTGCTGAAGTGATTAGTGCTTGTTCACCTCATTATGTTGGTGCTTTAACTCTCTATCTAGAAAATGGAATCAAACAAGAATTTATCGACAAGTATGAAGGAGAGTTTACTAGGATTGATGATGATGAATCATTAGAAGAACTGTATGATTTGATAAATCAAATTGAGACCAAGGAAGAGATTGTTTTTAGAGTAAATCATGGGTCTAATGCATATACAGTAAAAGGAACATTTCCTCAAGACAAACAAGATATGTTAGATAAAGTAGAATGGATGAAACAGCATCCAGAAACTGTACGTCCAGAAGGGTTACGTGGATTCTAAATTAGATTTTCTTGATACATGTATACTACTTTGAAGATTTTTACTGAATAATCACCATCAAAGATTTTGCTCGATACGCCATTTTCAGAATTTAAAACTCTAAACTTGTACTCGTAATCACCACTTGCACTCACATCAGTTTGAGCAAAATGAACAGCGTCATTTTCTTTAAAAATTTGAATTATTACCGGATAACCTTCAACATGATTTGCAATATTTCCTTCAACAAATGCCCATGGTAATGAGTTTTCTTGAGGGGAATGGAAAAAGATAGTTGATTTTTCAAGACCTATCACTCCAGTTAATGGAGTAATTTCAGTTTGAGATTCATGTGTATGACCATTGATTAGAACTTGACCAGAGTGAGGATGTGCAAACACAGACTCGACTGAAAATGATAAAACTAAAGTCAAAGCTAGAATACTTGAAAATAAAATTATTTTGTTCATATCGAAATCATGCAGTATAGTAGTTTAAGAATTTTTCAAACTATAGATCATCAATTATAGATTTAAGATGTTCTGGAAGATCGGGTAATTCGGTATGGCTTTCATTATTTTGGAGGTTTTCAGGACCTATTCTTCTAACTCGTTGTGTTCCAAGAAGAGTATCAATATTTCTTTGAATATCTTTTTCAGATAAGATTGTCTTTAATTTTTCAAAGATTGTTTCTTCATTTTCATATTTTTTTATCCCATATTGAACAAGAATAGTTTTTTCTTCAGAGGAAAATTCAGACATATTTTGAAGTAGTAAATTATGGGTAATAATCTTTGGTTAATCAAAGATAGTTAAAATATGATGAATTGTGAATTGACTTACTTGACAAGTAAATTACAATTAATTTCAAATGTACTAACAACAAAAAGATACGCAAGTATTGCAATAATTAGTGGTACCGGATTAGGAATAATCTATTATTTTTTAACAATGTCAATGTTACCTTCTCATTTGAGCACTACAATGGAAATAATGCCTTTTTACATTATTACATCAGTAGGATTAACCATTACAATTTCAGTTTTAGCTGGAATCAATTTTGCCATGATGGCATTTAAGATAAAGAGGATGAAAATGATGAATTCTGTTAAATCAAATTCCTCAGCAGTTTTGGGAGGAGCATTTGCAGCATTTACTCCAGGATGTCCTGCATGTACAGCCCCTCTAGCTGTAATTTTAGGTGCAGTTGGAGGATTGTCACTATTTCCAATGCAAGGATTAGAATTAAAATTCATTTCAGTAGGAGTTTTGATTTTCTCAATTTGGTGGATTGCTAGAGGATTACAAAGTAAAAGTTGTTGTAAAATAGGATAGAACATGACAGAATCAAATCATAATGGAGAAAAATGGTGTCCTCATTGCAAACTTCAAGATTTTTCAATAAATATTGGTAATTGTAATGGACAGCCAGGCCAATATGTTAACGCCCTAGTTGATCAAAAAACAAAAGAACGTACAGCCTTGATGAATCCTACAAATTAATTCTTGATTTTAATTAGAATCCCTGAAATTCAGACCACTGTTTTCCTAACTTGTCAATAATTTTCCAACCGAGTCTATCGATGTTAACACCGGGTTCTGCAATTACCATTATAACGTATTTTCCAATAGGAAAACTCATGATAACTACTTCTTCTCGTCTAGAAGCAGAATATTTCACCCTACCCAAATTAGCATCAAATCCAGTTCTATTTGCAACTCTGTGTACTAACTCTTGAAACATTTGTCGTCGTCTTGAATCACTTTCAAGAGGGATTATTCCACTCTTGAATTGACCTGTAATTAATTCGCCAGTACTATCAATTAAGCCACAAAATCTGATTTCAGGTTCAAGTAAAATGTCTTTTATTTTATTTGTAATATCTTCAATTGGGAATTCTTTCTCAGACATCTACAATTCATTCTGTTTCATAATATTTAATCAAAATAAGGTGTAAAATTGGCCCACGGGGATTTACCTACCAAATTGGGATTAAATGAACGCAGATTCACATATCGTTTTGAGAATGAATCTGAGAATCAGGTCGAAATTTATGCCATAATCCGCCTAGAATAACGGCTACGGATACCCAGAATACACTGACTGCAACTACAGACATTGCTCTAAATCCATTTACCAAGTCCAATGGAGCATTTACTTCATCAGGATTTGGAGGCATTAATGCAAATACTATTGCTATGAATATACCATATCCTACAACTGAAATAATTTTTGATTTTGATTTTATTTTTTTGGATAATTGGTAAAATGCCACTGCACCAAGTCCAGAAATTGCAATAAATGACAAATACAATACTGCTCGCAACACTACAGTTTCTGCGTCACCTACAGTTGGAGGATTTGCAGGGTATTTCAAGAATGGAATGAAAAATAATGTTAACCACATTATTCCTGCAAGAGTAATTGTTTTCTTTAGATCATTTCCTTGAGGCAATACATGTCTTGAGAAAGCATAAACAATTCCAAATAACGCACCAATAGAAGTACCCAAAATGGCACCTGCTAAAACCTGTCCACCTTTTTGCCAATCACGATAAGCATCATACTCTACCCAAAACTGTGGTGTATCTTCTTCTTCACCAGAAGCAAATAAGTTTTGGTTTTCAATTCCTATTGCTTGATCAAGATACGGTTCTACAATTGCAAGGTTTGCAACACCATGAAGGGTTCCAGCTAGTGCACCTGAAACCAAAACTATTGTTAGAAAAATTATTGTTTTCATCTCATATCACCTAATGACAAGGAAATCCCGCAGCGTGTCGCATGTCGTGCGTTAATTCATGAATGTAAAGATCTTCATACGCTTGCTCCCCCAATACAATGCTGAAGATATGCCCTTGATCAAATCCTACAACAAATACACCAAGTACAAAAATTACTGCCAGTAGTGCTATTGCAAATATAGGAATTTTAGATTCTGTTATGGTAATTCCTTTTGACTGGGACATAGTGTTGCTAGATTTAATTTCATTATTTCCGCCATTGGATCGATCAACCAAGTGACAGACGCTAGGCATGGAATTATACCAATGCACCAACAGATCAAAACATTACAAAAAGTTGTAACAAGAAAAGGAAATAGTAAAGCTTTGACGTTTAGTATGCCACATGTTTTAAAATCAATATTGTATCTCACAAATCAAAAGTATGTTAGTCGTGCAAGTTTTTGTAAAGAACTTCACATGGGAGAAGGTGCGGTTAGAACATTAATTTCACATCTAAAAGAATTGGGATTGGTAGATTCTATTAAATCAGGAACCTTTCTTACAAATAAAGGAAAAAAACTTGCAGATAAATTTAACACCATAATGCCCTCACAAACTTTTCTAAAGAAATGTTGTCTGACAAATGGAAAACATAATTGTGCCATTCTATTGAACAATGAACATATTGATGATATTGGTAATGGAATGCAACAAAGGGATTTTGCAATACTTTATGGTGCCAGTGATTCATTAACTTTGATTTTTAGAGAAGGAGAATTTGTTTTCTCAGGTGATCAGATGAGATGTTTTGAAGATGAATTAGAAATAAGGGATAATCTCATAGAGTCATTAAAGCCAGAAAATGAAGACATTGTAATCATTACTTCATCTGATGACAAGTTTGTAGCTGAAATTTCTGCAATTAACACAGTCATAGGCACATTGACAATGCATGAAAAGCATTAGTTGTTTTAGAATCATATTCTAACTTTATAGAATCGCTAGTTTTCTTAAATTGTTGATGGTTTCTTAATTTTTTGTTGATAAAAAAATCCAAAGTTTTGTTTGCAAACAAATATGATATATCTCAAAAAATTCTAAAAGAACTTGCAAATTTTGAATCAAGACATATTTTGTTTGCCACAATGAAACATCATAAATCCCTCCAAGATATTTCACGAGAAGAAAAAATCCCTCTGAGTTCAGTCTACAAAAGAATCAACTCATTGAAAGATTGCTCCTTGATACATGAAAAAATAGATTTTGCTGAAAATGGACATGTTACCAGATTCTATCAAAGTAAAATCAAAGATATTGAAATTAGTATTACAAAATTTGAGCCTAAAATTACGTTTACAAAAAATAAACTCGAGAAAAATGACTAACCTAACATCTTTCAAAATTTGTGTTGTATGTAGCGGTATTTTCAGCATTTATGCAATGACAAAGCAAAAACAATCATGTCCAAAATGCCATGCTTGAACTATTTTTGGGTACAGGGCTATTTCTAAAATCCCTGTTTTAGAAATACAAAGTGAATCTTTAGAGACTTGAACCTTTCTTGGGGATGAAATGAGATACAGTTATGAAATTTGAACTAGTTTTTCAGGATTCCCATCAGGATCAGATACAATATTCCAATCAAGATTTCCTGCTGCTTGAAGTGCAGATGCTACTTGAGAAGGACTA
>DAOWGL010000088.1 GCA_030637455.1 Candidatus Nitrosopumilus sp.
ACATTGGCCCCAGTATCTCCTAAAATTAAAATCGAGTCTCCTGGTTGATATGCTAATTTTGTAGTGTTGATATCGATATCTCCAGAACCTGTCTGTAAACCTACTGTAAATATTTCTGTATTTTGAGTACTTCCTTTACTAATTACTGCTGTATATACTCCTGATGTATATCCCTCTAGATTTATGGTATGTGTACCTCTACCATCTGGTTGTAATGTAATGGATACTGCATGACCTACTGGTTTATCTGAAGGATTCACAATTAACAAACTAATGATTTCTGATGCTTTTCCTGATAATGTAATGATTGCTGATTCTCCAGCTTTGTAGTTTAGCTTATCAAATTCTAAATTAACTGGAATTGTAGGTAGTTGTCCAATTCCTGCAAAAATAAATTCTTTCTCTTTTTCTTGGGTTGCAATTAAGGTATACGTTCCTTCTGGTGTATTTTGTGTAGTTATGTATTCATAATTTATCAGACCTGAACTACCTACTTGAATAATATCTGAGATGACTTCTTTTCCAAGAGGATCCTCTAATGTCAATTCAACTGGAATGTTTGGTAAAGCTGTACCGTTAAATTTCATTATTTCCCCTTGTTCAAATTTCAAACTAGTAGGTACAATGATAATTTTTTTATCTGATTCCACTGTCCAATAGATTAACTTACTTTCTCTTCCATCTGAAATTGTTGCACTGTATTTACCAAACGGAGTATCTAAAGCTACAATTATTGGTTCATCTAACTCCCAATTTCCTTTACTATTAATTTCAGCTGTCCTTGAATTAATTACGTTACCTTCTGGTGAATTAATTTCTGCAGTAACTGCACTTCCAGGATCTCCTGTTCCAAATATTTCTAAAAAGTCTCCTCTGCTAACCTCATCTGGAATTCCTTTAATTGTAAGTGGAATATTCAAAGAATCTGGAATTCTATTTTCTACTTCTCCAATTCTTAGACTTAGTGTCTTTTCCTCGCCTTTTTTGTCTTTAACTTTGAAATCCACTCTGTCTGCTTTCTGATTATCTGGAATTTTCATTGTAGTCATAAAATGACCATTTTGATCTGTCTCAAAACTACCTAGTTTTTTTGAATCTATGTAAAAATCAAATTCTTGCAATATTCCAAAATTATCTCCAGTAACTCTAATTGATGAACCAACATTTGGTTTTTCAGGAACAATTCTAAATGTTGAGTCTAAAGATATACTCTCTCCTGTATTTGTTGAACTTTGAACTGGGTCTGGATTTATGACTACAGTTGGAATATCTTTTGCAATTGATACCCCTGTGGCAACTTGTGTGTCTTTATTGTCAAGTACTTTCCAATTGATACCTGGATTTACTTTGTCCGTTTTTACTCCAAATTTTACAGATTCTCCTGGCTTGATAGATTCAGATGATGTGAAAATAATTACTCCTTGAGAATTTTTTTCCCCTGTCCATCCTTTTTCTGTTTTGAATGATTTGAAATTAAAATCACTACCTAACCAGATTCTTAGTGTATTGACATCTTTTGTAGAATCATTTGTTAATTCCAATAGGGATGTTTCCTCTAATGCGATACTTGTGATTGAAATTTCTTCACCATAAACATTTGATGGTAATGTAATTAACACAAGTGAAAATAGTAATGCTACTGAAAGGAAAATTCCTCTAGTCGAGGATCTACTCATGTTATTCAAACTCATTATCTCTCACTTAAACCTTAAAGTATTTTTCCTGTTTTTCTATTTCTTCGTTTAGTGTTTTTCATGAGCAAACTTCTTAAATCTTAAGCCTTGGCCTTCTGGAATTTATCCAAGTCTGATTTTGTAACTGCATTTTGATATTGTCTGATTCGTTCAGCAATTAGCCTGTATAATGATCTAAACTGATCTTTTGTTTTATCTGATAAGAAATCTGTCTCCTCTAAGGTAATTTTTTCACAAATATATCTGGTAATTTCTTCATTGTTGAATTCTTCCCAATCATCCTCACTATGTTCTTGCCATATTTTTCTTAATTTTTCTAAAATACCCTTCCCTTCTTTAGATGTGACTTCTTGAGGTGTAATATTTGAAAATCCCTCTTGTCTGAGTTTGATTTCATACGTTTGATTTACTGGATACAAATAATCTTCAAGTGCAATATAATCTTCTATTGATTCTAGTTTCTTTCCTTCTCGTTCAAAAAAGATAGTCTGTATTGATGAAAATTCATTTGAAACTAATTGTGCAGATATTTGTTTAGATTCTTCAGAATTATCTAGTAAAACAAATGTCCTATACCCGTGATTTCTATAAAATATTGCTAATGGTAATACTGAATTTTTATTATATGCTGCAATTATGTTGAGAGGATTCATTGAAATGTTTGGATCTTTCAAGAATTTGTCAAATGCATTAAGATACATGGAATCTGACATTGTCTCTACAATGATTATTGGTCTGGAATTTGTTCCTATTTCCCTATCTACTATTGATTCAACTTGTCCTCTACAAAGCCCATACAAAATTGGTGTTAGTGTTTTATCATCTGCATTCCAATAATCATAAAATATTCTACTGAGATGTTTTCTTTTATCTAATTCAACAACAAGTAAGTTACCTGGAGTGTAATCAAATATCATAAATGGTGAATGTGTTGCATACAATACTTGGTTTGAACCAGCTAAATTTTTCAATAAATCTGAAATTCCCATTTGCTGAGTTGGATGAAGATTTCTTGCAGGTTCATCTAAAAGTAATATTGCTTCTTTTAATTCCGCTCTTTGAGTTTCTGCTGCAAAGTTTACAATGAATGAGAATGTCCATTTGAAACCTTCTGCTCTTCTGTTTAACAATCCCGTATTTGTAATAGTTCCATCTTTATGGACATCGGAGATAACTACACTCATTATATTTCCAGGATTATATCTCAAGTCAACATGAATAGGGTCTCCTTTCCATGCTGGATTTAATTTTTTAGTCAATCTGTTACTTGCCGCATTGAGAAGTTTGATGCATTTTGATGGACTTTCTTTTACTTTATCTAATTCTTTGATATCTAACTCTGCTAGATAGAAAAGATTTCTTACAGTTTCAGCCTTGTCAAACTCTTCTACAAATTCAATAGAATCTTGACGCTCTCCCCTTTCTTCTCTTAGATATTCATTTAGGTTGATATTCCCATAGATTTTTTTGTAATCTGAAAAGTATACAAATCTTGGATGTAATTCTGCTGCAATAAAATTCTGTAAAGCTGATTTTTCACTTTCACCACTTAGAAGATTAGAAAATTGGTTTTCAGGACCTTCGTAGATTTTTTCCCACTCTTCAATTACTTTTGGTTCTTGTATGGCAATCACATGAAACTGATTACTAAATTCTGCCATTCCACTATCAAAAGTTTCTTGGTTTTTGGGAACCTGTTCCTCAAAGAATTTTGTATCGATTTGTATTCTTAGATGATTAGGAATGGTATCTAAAAATCCAAATATCTGTCTTGAGAAATTCTCCCATGAATTGAGCCCTTTGTTACTATTATCGCTAAGTTCAATATCATCAAACTCATACTGGACTCTTGGATTCTTGTTTGTTCTAAATAATTTAATTTTTTTAATTTCAGGAAGTCCTGGAAATTTTTCTTTTATGATGCTTATTTCATTTTGATTTAAATCAAATACTCCTTCGGCTAATC
>DAOWGL010000041.1 GCA_030637455.1 Candidatus Nitrosopumilus sp.
AAATCTCAGCATTTGGTGGAGTATTCAGATACGACGAGCCACAAAAGGGCAGATATCGATACTTTCACCAATGGGATATCGAGGTTTATGGCAAAGCTAGTCTCGAATCCGAATCTGAAATCATAGAAATTACATCAAGATTATTTGATTCGCTATTACTCAAAGATATCACAATTGACATCAATCATAGAAATCTTGTAGAATCATACATCAACAAAGTCTTTGATTCAAAAGATCCGGAACTAGTTGCTGATATTTTACGTGCAGTAGATAAAATTGCAAAAAAATCAAAAGAACAAATTCTAAAAGAATTTCAAGAAAAAGGATATGCAATTGAAAAACTAGAAAAAATTCTAGAGTTTTCTCAAATCAAAGGTTCAATTGCAGATGTAGAAAAAGTATTTGATGTTTCACAACTAGAATCATGGGATGAACTCAAAGCATTAATTGACTCACTAGAGAATAGAGGAGTTTCAAATGTTAGGATAAATTTTGGAATTGTTAGAGGGCTAGATTACTATTCTGGAATTGTCTTTGAAGTATTTGATAAAAATTCAACTTTGGGTGCTTTAGCTGGTGGAGGTAGATATGATACACTAACTAAGGCATTCAACAGAGAAGATATTGGTGCAACTGGAGTTGCAGGAGGAGTAGAGCGAATCATTTTGACAATGCAAGAGCAAAAAATAATTTCAGAAACTAAACAAAAAAGAGTTGCAGTATTGTACATTAACGAAGATATGCAAAAAGTTGCCCATTCAATTACCTCATTACTTAGACTAAACAACATCCCAACTGATATTGATTTAGCAGGACGTAACATGAAAAAACAAATGGATATTGCAAAAAATTCACAATTTGCAATTATAGTTGGACCACAGGAATTAGAAAATGGAAATGTAGTTCTCAAAGATATGGTTAATGGAACTGAAGGAACTATCTCTTTAGAAAAACTAACTGAAGACCCAAAATCTATTCTTAATTTAGAAAAGCTCTAGTTAACATCATAATCTCGGGTCCACTAGTTAACGAACCTACAACCATACAGTGATTATTCACCAAGATTCCTGATGACACATACGGAATTCCATTATTGATTGAACTCTGTTCAATACTTGTGCCTAATACATTGGCTATGGTCTTCATATCTTCCTCATCTGCTTCTGGATGGATTGCAGCACCAGTTGCATTTGCAACAAGGACTACTCCTGTCTGATTAAATCCTGCAATTTTTTTCTGAATTACCTCTACTCCTAAAACATCTGAAATTGTTTGGCAATCTTGTTTTGATAGCCAAGGTGATACAACTGCTCCTTTGTCATTTGCACAGATTACATTTCCTAGTGCATTAAATTTAGTATCAAGTACACCAACTTCTAAATCCGTTTCAGCTTTTAGATAATCATATTCATTTTGATAAGCAGTATTTGGAAGTAAGATTCCTTTATTGTTCATAACTGATAATGCACCCATTAGTCTAGTGTTTGCAATTGCAGTATTATGAATTTCAATGTCTAGATATTCTGCCAGCTTGTCAGATTTGGTTTGAGCAAATCCCATTGGAACTAGACCAATACTATCGTTGACAGTAATGTATACTCCAAGATTTGGTCCCCTATACACATCATACTTGATAATATCCATATCCAGAGAGTTAACACTTGATCGTTATGAACGTAAGGAAATTTTTTGTTCCTAACTGATCGATTCCTTACTTGTCTATTCAAAATACAGCTATCTAGCTTTAAATAATAACTGCTAGAAAATTACATCATGCCAATAGCAGAAAATTTTCCTGAAGGTCTAAAGCCAACTGGAAAAATTAGCCTCGATGATGGAAATTTCCATATCATGTGGGGTCCAGGTAAAACCAAAAACACTGATGGCTCACAATCTGAAGCATCAACCGATGCAGACGTTGTTGCAGCATATACGGCAAGAGGCGAAGAACAAGTTCCTCTTGGTGTCAGTGGTACAATGGTTGCAGTCGATTGGGATTCATGTGTTGCAGATGGTGCTTGCATTGAAGCTTGCCCTGTACAAGTATTCCAGTGGTACAGAACCGAAAAAGATATTCCAGCAAAAGATGTAGTTGGTCAAACCTTTGCAGGTACTGGTAGTGATGTAAAAGATGAGCGTAAAGATCTTACAGATAAAGCAGATCCAATCAGAGAACATGATTGTATTTGGTGTATGGCTTGTGTCTCAGTGTGTCCACCAGCAGCTATCAAAGTTGATCAGGCAAACGTGGAAAAACACGAAGGCGCTGCAAATTCTTTATAATTGCAAGTATCTCAAACCTAGAAATTTTTGATTTTTATATTATTTTTTAATTTAGTCCCAACTAATTTTCTCTAGATTTAAATAATATTCTACAAATACTGTATTATGGTAGATCTACAAATTCCTGAAGACTTTTGTCATAATGACGTAAAGCCAAAAGGAAAAACAAGTCATTCCGATGGTGAAAATCTACATTTTATCTGGGGTGACGGAAGATCCGATGGTGCAGCATTCTCAAACGACGATGTAAAAGCAGCCTATGCAGACCGAGGAGAAACACAAGTTCCTCTAGGGATTCATGGTACTACAGTTGCAGTCGATTGGGATTCATGTGTTGCAGCCGGTTCATGCATGAGTGTATGTCCCGTTCAAACCTTCCAATGGTTCAGAACTGAAAAAGATATTCCAGCAGACAAATGTATGGGAGAAACTTTTGAAGGTACTGGTCTTACAGAACAAGATGAAAGATTAGATTATACAGACAAATCACAACCAATCCGAGAACACGATTGTACAGTTTGTATGGCATGTCAAGAAATTTGTCCTGAAGGAGCTATTCTAATTGAAGCATCAAATCAAGAATGGCACGAGAAGGCAGCCGGAACATATGTTAAAATGCCATCAAGTGGTGGCGGACCTCACGCACACGATTAAAGAAAATTTTTCTTTTTTCTTATTTTTCTATTTTACATCAACAGATTTTAACCGCTTTTCTCCAAGATTTTTTGCAGAGGTCGCCTAGCTCGGTAGGGCGCGGGCCTTGAGAGCCTGTGTGCGCAAGCATACGGGGGTTCAAATCCCTCTCTCTGCGTTTTTAATTTTCTACTTTAGCTAGTTCTGCTAACATTGCAGATAGTTGAATTTCAGAATTTGCTCCAACTAAAACTCTATAATCATACTTTGCAATTACTTCCAGAATATCTGCCAATTTGTCATGTTTTGATTTGAATACTGCAGAATTGATATATTTTAGAAAATCAGATTCTGACATTCCATAAACTTTGATTAACTCAATCATTTTCTCTCTGGCTTCGGGAACTTTTCCAGATAATGCAATTTTTAGAACTTCATCAACATCAGATGTTTTTGTCAATCCTGCTGAGGATATTACATTCTCTTCGGTAATTCCACCAAGACTTGCTGTTGCTTGCATCAAGTTAATTGCATGTCTCAAATCACCTTCAGAATAATCATAAATTGCTTTAAGGCCCTTTTTGTCAGTCTTTACCTTCTCTTTTTTACCAATCTCTTCTAGTCTGCTAATTACGTCTTCTTCAGGAATTGATGTGAATTTGAAGGTGGCACATCTACTCTGAATTGGGTCTATAATTTTTGAAATATTATTTGCAATGAAAATAAATCTGCATATTTTGGCAGTGTCTTCTATGATTCGTCTTAGAGCTGTTTGTGCATCACTTGTCATCTCATCAGCTTCATCTAAAATGATAATTTTGAATGGAACTTCAGCCATTCCTGCATATCTTGAGAATTTCTTTACTTTCTCTCTGACCATCCCTATCCCTCTCTCATCAGATGCATTTAGCTCTAGTGTGTAGTCTTTAGCATAATCCCCTAAAATCTGTCTTGCAATACATAATGCGACTGTTGTTTTTCCAACGCCTGCAGAACCTGAAAACATCAAGTGTGGCATATCTGTTGGATCTTTGATTAAAGCTTCCAGACTGCCAATGATTTCTGTTTGGTTTACAACCTCAGAAAGTTTCATTGGTCGATATTTTTCTACCCACATTCCAGTTGCAGTCATGAGTACCAAAGACTAAATCCCATTAATAAATCCGAATTGGTTATTGTGATATACCTCATACTAAAATCAAAATTTGGCATAATTACGTACGATTAGCCTGAAATTAATTAGGATCAATTGATCTCACTAAATTGTTAACAGAATTGATCGATCCGGTACTTGAGGATCTAAATCAAAAAAGTGATCTCAAATGGAAATAGATAAAGTAGAAAAAGTGCATACAATTGGATATCGCCTAAAGGATGCTAAAGTTACGATTAATCAAGATTTCAAGTATAATGTTGCAGGTATGAAAATTGAGGGTACTCAGGGTGATACAAACAACATGCCTCAATGGATAGGAAAAATTCTCTCAGAGAATAAAATAGGGACATTAAATTCTCCAGATATGATTACACAACTAAAACAAGCCCTATCAAAAGAAAAGATGGTTGGCGAATATCAAATCTCTACACTTGATCCACACTTTTACATAAAGCTAAAAGAATCAATGAAGGAATTAAACAGCAATGACTTTGATAAAGTTGAAAGTATGATGTTAGAATTATTTAGAATGAGAAGGGGAAAACTAGTAAAGATTGCAGATTCTATGAAACTCAATTCAGAACTATACAACAAACTAACTGTTGAGGAAAATGTCTTTTACAAAACAATTCATGAAAACAGTGTAGAGTTTGAAAACCAAATAAGAGGAGGACTAAATGAGCATGGCTCAAGCTAGTACATTTACAGATTCTGCTTTATCAGATAAAGTAAAAGAATTCTTAACTCGATTCAAGGATAGGAATGGCAACTACAAGTATGTAGATGCAATCGACGAGATGATGCCAAAGAATGCAAAATATATCATCGTTGATTACAATGATTTGGTAATAGAGCCACAAATTGAGATAATATTTTCTCAAAACCCTGACAGACTATTTGATGCATTTGGAAGAGCAATAAAAGAAGCACTTCAAACAAGATTCCCTGAATATGCAGAAAAAATCAAAGATGAAGTTCGTGTCCGATTAATTAATTTCCCATTAGAGAGAAGTCTAAGACAAATCACTGCTGAAACTATTGGAAAGATTACAAGTGTTTCAGGAATGGTGGTAAGAGCATCTGAAGTAAAACCTCTTGCAAAAGAACTAGTCTTTGTATGTCCTGATGAACACCCAACAAAAGTAATTCAACTAAAGGGAATGGATGTTAAAATGCCAATTGTTTGTGATAATCCTAGTTGCAAACACCGAGACTTTGAATTAAATCCTGAAGCTAGCAAGTTTATCGATTTCCAAATTTTGAGATTACAAGAACTTCCTGAAGATTTACCTCCTGGACAATTACCTCACTATATTGATGTCACAATTAGGCAGGATTTGGTAGATAATTCAAGACCAGGAGACCGAATTATTCTAACTGGTGTAGTACGTGTTGAGCAGGAATCAGTTGCAGGAGTTCAGAGAGGACACAGTGGATTATACAGATTAAGAATTGAAGGCAATAATATTGAATTTTTAAGCGGTCGTGGCTCTAAAACTGACAGAAAAATTGGTAGAGAAGAAATTTCACCTGAAGAAGAAAAACTAATCAAATCACTTGGTCAAAGCTCTGATGTTTATCAAAGATTAATTGATTCATTTGCGCCGCACATTAAAGGTCAATCATTAATCAAAGAAGCTATTTTATTACTAATTGTTGGTTCTAACCAAAGATTACTTGGTGATGGAAGTAAGGTTAGAGGAGACATTAACGTATTTCTAGTTGGAGATCCTGGTACTGCAAAATCTGAAATGCTAAAGTTTTGTGCAAGAATTGCACCAAGAGGTTTGTACACATCTGGTAGAGGTTCTACTGCTGCCGGTCTTACAGCTGCTGTAGTTCGAGACAAAACTGGAATCATGATGTTGGAAGCTGGTGCAGTTGTACTAGGTGATCAAGGTCTTGTAAGTATAGATGAATTTGACAAGATGAAACCTGAAGACAGAAGTGCACTGCACGAAGTTATGGAACAACAGTCTGCAAGTATTGCAAAAGGTGGTATTGTAGCTACACTAAATGCAAGAACTTCAATCTTGGCTGCAGCAAACCCTATGTATGGAAAATATGATCCTTTCAAAAATATTACAGAAAATGTCAATTTACCAATTCCACTGCTTACAAGATTTGACTTGATCTTTGTAGTTCGAGATATTCCAACTAAAGAGCGAGATATGATGATTGCAAAGCACATTATTCGAAGGAATAGTATGAAAGGTACCGATAAAAAATCTGTCATTGAAGTTGATTTGCTAACAAAATATCTATCATATGCAAAACGTGGAACGCCTGAATTAACACCAGAAGCTGAGACTAAAATCCTTGATTACTATCTTCAAATGAGAAATGTAGAATCTGAAGAGATGATTACAGTTACTCCTAGACAGTTAGAAGGAATTATCAGGCTTTCAACTGCTAGAGCAAGGCTACTCATGAAAGATAAGGTAGAGGAAGAAGATGCCGATCGTGCAATCTTTCTAATTCAGAGCATGCTTCAAGATGCAGGAGTCGATGTTAATACTGGTAAAGTCGATCTTGGTGTGTTACAAGGAAAACCAAGAAGTGAGGTTTCCAAGATGCAATTATTCATGGATGTTCTCAAGGGTCTTGAAGGAGATAACAAAGTTCCAGTTGAAGAGAGGGCATTTGTAAAAGAACTAGAAAAGAGTGAAAAATTCACTGAAGAGGAGGCAAGAAACTACATCAGAAGAATGCTTAGAGAAGCATCTATTTATGAATCAAAACCCGGTCACTATAACCGAGTATGAATATAGATAAACTAAAACTTTCAGAATCTGCAATTGAATTTCTCAAATCACAAGGTTACACAAAATTATACCCTCCACAAGCTGATAGTGTAAAGTCTGGATTACTAGATGGACAAAGCATTCTAGTATCGGCCCCTACTGCAAGTGGAAAAACTTTGATTGCAATGCTTGCAATGTTGAGTTATTTATCAAATAACAAAGGGAAGGTGATCTATCTTAGTCCATTACGTGCACTAGCTGCTGAAAAGTTTACAGAATTTAAAAAATTAGAAAAAGTTGCTCTAGGCAATAAAGTAAAGGTTGCAATATCTACAGGTGATTTTGAAAATATTGAAAAAAACTTGGAAAAAAGTAATGTGTTGATTTTAACAAACGAAAAAATGGATTCTATAATTAGACATGGTGCTGAATGGGTTGATGAAATTGGTTTAGTAATATCTGATGAAGTTCATCTGATTGGAGATGAGAACAGAGGCCCAACTCTTGAGATGATTCTTACACAACTCAAACAATTAGAAACAAAACCTCAGATTGTAGGTCTTAGTGCAACAATTACAAATTCTGATGAGATTGCAGACTGGCTTGAATGTAAATTAGTAAAAAATGACTGGAGACCTGTTCCACTTTATGAAGGAGTTTGTGATGAAGGTCAAGTTACAATGAGTGATGGTAAAACCTTTGAAGTTGAGCGTAGTTTGATGGGGACTCCTATTGATTTAGGCGTGCAATCAGTACATCAAGGAGGCCAATCTCTAGTTTTTGCAGAAACTAGAACTCGATCAAAATCTCTTGCAACAAAAGCAGCAGATGCAATATTTCAGATATTAGAAAAAAAAGAAATTACAGAATTAGAAAAAACATCAAAA
>DAOWGL010000108.1 GCA_030637455.1 Candidatus Nitrosopumilus sp.
CGGTGGAGGTTGAATAATCCCCTCATTAATTTTTGAGGTAATGATATGAGTGAAATAGTTTTAAAAATTGAAGAAAGCCCACAACAGCATGTTGGAAGAGGTAGAGCTATAATTGATCCTAAAATTATTGAGGATCAAAAATGGAATACTGGACAAATACTAGAACTTACATACAATAAAAAAACACATGTAAAACTTTGGCCAGGAGCTCCTGAAGAATATGGTTCAGGTATTATCAAAATAGATGGAATGACAAGACAAAATATTGGAGCTGGAATTGGTGATAAAATTTCACTAAAAACAGTTGAAGCTGTAAATGCTGAACAAATTGTTTTGTCTCCAACTGAAAAGATTGCTGCAGAAGGATTACAAGAATATATGATTTACAATTATCTCAATCATGTATTTACAACTGGAGATTCAGTATCTCTTAATACACAGATGGGTGGAAGAGTTCAGTTTATTATAACAAGTACAAAACCATCAAAACCTGTGTTAGTAACTGAAAATACAGTATTCAAACTTGGAGCAATGACCAAAGCAGTTGATTCATCAATACCACGAATAACATATGATGAACTTGGAGGTCTAAAAAAAGAAGTTCAAAAAATTCGTGAAATGGTAGAATTACCAATGAGACATCCAGAACTATTTGACAAAATAGGCGTGGAAGCACCAAAAGGCGTACTTTTGTATGGTCCTCCTGGTACTGGTAAGACACTATTAGCAAAGGCTGTAGCCGGAGAAACAAATGCTCATTTTATCTCCCTAAGTGGTCCTGAAATTATGGGCAAACATTATGGAGAAAGTGAAGAGCGAATTAGAGAAATCTTTACTCAAGCTGAAGAAAATGCTCCTAGCATAATTTTCATTGATGAGATTGATTCTATCGCTCCAAAGAGAGATGAAGTTTCTGGTGAACTAGAGAAAAGAATTGTTTCACAATTACTTACTCTAATGGATGGAATGAAGTCTAGAGGTAAAGTTGTTGTAATTGCAGCTACTAACAGACCAGATTCAATTGATCCTGCACTTAGAAGACCAGGTAGATTTGATAGAGAAATTGAAATTGGAATTCCTGATGATGAAGGAAGATTTGATATTCTTTCAATTCATACGCGTGGAATGCCAATTGATGAAAAAGTAGATCTAAAACAAATCTCAAAAACTACACATGGATTTGTAGGAGCTGATTTGGAAGTTTTAGCCAAAGAAGCTGCAATGAAATCTCTTCGTAGAATTCTCCCTGAGATTGACTATGATGAAGAAAAAATTTCATCAGAAATACTTGAAAAAATCCAAATTACAAGTGATGACTTTAGAGATGCATTAAAAGAAGTTAGTCCTAGTGCACTTAGAGAAGTCCAAGTCCAAATTCCAGACGTAAGTTGGGATGATGTTGGTGGTTTAGATGCATTAAAAGAAGAACTCAAAGAAGCTGTTGAGTGGCCAATCAAATACAAGGACGCATATGATTACGTCGATGTAGAAGCACCAAAAGGAATTCTACTACATGGTCCTCCTGGTACTGGTAAGACATTGATTGCAAAGGCTCTGGCAAAAATGACAGAGTCTAATTTCATCAGCATCAAGGGTCGTGAACTACTTTCAAAATGGGTAGGAGAATCTGAAAAAGGTGTCAGAGAAATATTCAGAAAAGCACGACAAGCAGCTCCATGTATAATTTTCTTAGATGAAGTTGATGCACTTGTTCCAAGAAGAGGAAGTGGTGGTTCTGATTCACATGTTACAGAAAATGTAGTGTCTCAAATCCTAACAGAAATTGATGGACTAGAAGAACTAAACAACGTGTTGATAATTGGTGCAACAAACCGATTAGACATTGTTGATGAAGCACTTCTCAGACCAGGTAGATTTGATAGAATTATCAAAGTTCCAAATCCTGATGAAAAAGGAAGACAGCATATCTTTGAGATTCATACAAAGAAAAAGCCTCTTGCAAGTGATGTAAAAATCTCAGAAATTGTAAAAATTACTGATGATTTTAGTGGTGCTGAGATTGCAGCAGTCACAAACAGAGCAGCTATCGCAGCTTTGAAGAGATATGTCTCTGGCAAGTCAAAGAATGTCAAGGAGATCAAGATTACGCAACAAGATCTAATTGACGCTGTGGATAAGGTTAGGCCTCAAAAGAAAGAGGCACCTATACCTCAATCCATAAAATAGTCTAAATACTAAGAAAAATGACGAGAAATATGAAACTCTATCTTGACTTTGAACCGTGCAAAGAATGCAATGAAATGATGACTGGATTGAGTAGTCCTGAAATGTTATTTGCAGATGAAAAAACTAGAGCAGATGAATCAGCAAAGTTTCTCCGACATCTTACGTATAATCACAATGAAGTAGTTCAGGCTGTTATGGAAGATCTTCCAAAACAGAAAAGAGATCAAGAACCTGATTTCTACAAATAATCTTTTTCATTCTTAGAAATCAATAATCATATTCATATACAAAACTGTTGTAATGTTTTTGTGAAATTATAATATGAAAACTAGTATTGTTTTTGGCATGATTGCCTTACTTGCATTTGTTAGTTTTTCACAAACTACATTTGCTATTGAAACAGAACAAGAACCAGGGCCACCACAAATACCGGAACCTAGTCCTATACCCGAACCTATTCGAATGCCAAACCCACCACCTGCACCAGATCCATTCCCAGAAGAATCTGATTCAGAAAAAGTAAAACGATTAATTGAAGAAAATGATAATTTAAAACAACAAAACAAAAATCTACAAAACCAAATATCATCTCTTAATAATGAAAAATCTAGATTACAAGCAGAAATATCTGAACTAAACAATTCCATACAAAGTCTTAAGGAAATTACATTAGAACAAATTAGAGTAATATTGGACTTGGTAAATCAACTTAAAGAAATAATATATGAAAAAATATTTTCTCCTACAATACAATTGTAGGATATTTTGAAATAATCTACTCAATTAGCTTTAATGTTTTCTTAATCAAAACTGCTCTGTTTCTGATTGTAACATCACTTACTCCAGACTCTACTGCAAATTTTTTCTGACTGATTTTTTCCCCATTCATTATACATGAGATGTATAATGATGCAGCAGCTTGTGCTACAGGATGCTTTCCAGCAGTAATTTGCTCTTTTTCACAGAGGTCTAGTATTTTGAATGCATCTCGCTTTGTCTTTTCTCTTAGATTCATGTTGTTTGAGATTTTTGAGATAAACGAAGATGTATCGTACTGATTAAGATTCAGTTCAAGCTTTTTGATTATGGTTCTCAAATCTCGGGAAAGTATTCTTCTTTCTATATTTCCAGCTTTTGCAATATCGTCCAACGTTCTTGGAATGTTGTTTTCTCTACATGCTGCATACAGTGAGGCTGAAATCAATGAAGCCATTGTTCTTCCTCTGGTTAGTTTTGCATTAACTGCTTTTCTGTAAATATAGGCAGCATTTTCTACAACATTGTCTGAGATTCCTAATTTTGTTTTCATTCCATGAAGCAATGTGAAAGCCTTGCTTAAACTGGCAGTCTTTCTTGATTTGCTTCTTTGATCCCAGGTTCGTAATCTGTTGAATTCATATTTTGTTTTGCTAGATAGTGCTTTTCCAGTAGAATCTTTATTCGTGCCAATTACTGTTGATAATCCTCTATCATTCATTGTTAATGATGTAGCAGGACCTGTTCTTGCCATTTTCATAAAGTTTTCCGAGCTGTAACCGTTGTTTTCATATGATGCGTCAGCCATATTTTGCAATAAGATAAGACCGCAACCCCCACAAACAATTTCTCCTCTTTCAGAATCTGTAATCGCAGGGTAGGTTTTGCAAGTATCAAGTTGACACTTTACATCATAATCGTTTGAATAATTTTCTACCACTATTAACTACTATAGGCGATTATAAAATAAAAACAAATTGTTTCAGGTAA
>DAOWGL010000099.1 GCA_030637455.1 Candidatus Nitrosopumilus sp.
CGAACTTCGTGAGGTAAGGGCATTTTCTCTCCTGATTCAATTGAACTTTAATCAAAGAAGTTTACAATATCTGCTGTTTGAGATGCCATTTTTTCTATATCTTTTGATACTCCGTATTTTGATTCAGCATTCATTCTAATATTTGACTGGTATTCCGAAAGCTTCAACAAAGCCATCATCTCTTTAGATGAATCCCTAGATGCCTTGCTTGTGACTTCTTTGACTGATTGTAATTCTTGAAATAGTCTTTCGGATTTTTTATGAAATTCTATTGTAGATTCATCTTGTCTTTTTAGAGTATCTGACACTGATGATATTTTTTCTTCAATACTGTTTGTTTTATCAAATACATTTTGTTTGAAATTTGAAACTTCTTCCTGAACTGATTTTAGTCCTTCACCAACAAATGCTGTGGAATCTGCTCTTTGTACTAATGCTCCAATTTCAGTCTCAATTTTATCAATTTTACCTCCTAGTTCTTTGATTGATTCTAGGCTCAAATTATCTACAGAACTTGCTTTTGATGCAATGGAGTCAAATTGCTGTTTTAGTCCATCAATTACTCCTCCCAATGAATCAATTTTTGATGCTTTAGATGATATTGCATCAATTGTAATTTTGATGGCATCTAGTTCTGCATTTAAATTTGAATTGGATAATGCACTTTCTGAAATTCTTCCTAATTCTTGTTTGAGGCTTTCAATAATTTGTGAACCTGTATCTAATTTTGCTGTCTTTCCAGAAATTTCATTAATTGTATTTTTTAGATTATCCATCTCAGAACCAATTTCTAAGAACGAATCTGTCTTTCCAGAAATTTCATTAATTGTATTTTTTAGATTATCCATCTCAGAACCAATTTCTAAGAACGAATCTGCCTTTCCAGAAACTTTTCGTAAATCATCTCTAACTTCATCAATTCTTTGTGCAATTTTGATAATCATTTGAGAATTATTTTTAATTGAATTCATACTCTCTTCAACTTGCTCTGATGTCTCTTGAGATTTTGATGATTTTTGTAATTCTGAAATTTTATTAATTTCTTTTTCTAATTTAGAAGTCTGGTCATTAATTTTATTAACTAAATTAGATTGTGATCTGACTTGATTTAATCCTGCGTATAATTTTTGAGTATCGTCTTCTATAATGTTAATTTGTTTTGATTGTTTTTGAATATGTTCTAGTGTGGATGTTAATGTGTCAATCATTCCTTTCATAGATACTAACACTTTTTGATTTTCACCAAAGATTTTTGACATTACTTTGATCTCTTTTTGCAATGCTTTGTTTGAATCTGAAACTGATGCTACCTTTTTTAATATGACTGATGGATTGGGCTCTTTCTTTGCTTTGACTATGGTTTTCTTCTTTGTAATTTTGGCAACCATGTACAATCATTAAAATTTAAAGATAAAAAAGTTGGGTGTAAAATAAAAAATGTAAAGAGTTACTTGTTTACAACTTCTGGTTCATGAAGTAATTCATGAAATGTCTTTTCAGCCAATCCATTTACTGTTTCAATAAACCCTCTTGGACAATATTCGCATTGAATCATATAGTACGGTATGGTACCGTACTATTAATATCGAGGTGATTATAAAGTAACCAATTATGCAGTCAGATACCCCAGGTCATATCTCTTCATTTAATTCAGATGACCTAATCATCACTCTGCATATCGATTATTTTGTTTGGGCATAAAGAGGTTAAAAATTTTCAAATTATTGAGCCTGATAGTATGTGCAGAAAATTTCAAATTTACAATTCACAACCATTTTTAAACAAATTTGTTAACTGATAACATGCAAAACATTTCACTCCAGCTAGATTCTGGTGGAATTCATAGTACACTTAACAATACTGTAACTAGTCTAATTGAACAAATTACTCCTGAACTACCTCATACAAGTTTTGTAACTGATTTAGCATTCATTATGATTATTGGCGCTGTTGTAACTCTAGCTTTTTTTAAAATTAAACAACCCTTGATCATCGGCTATCTTTTTGCAGGGATGTTGATTGGGCCTTTTTCTAATATTTGGACTTGGATTTTACCAAAAGGCGGTCCTCCTATTGATGCTATAGGTGGGGTTGGAATTTTATCTGATATTTCTGCATTGAATCTTTTTGCTGAAATTGGAGTTATCTTACTTCTTTTTGTAATTGGTATAGAATTCCCATATGCAAAAATCAAAAGTATTGGACGCGTTGCTGTTGGTGTTGGAACTATAGGATTGTTTTCAACCTTAGGTGCATTGTTCTACACTGCTACTGCGCTTGGATTAGAATTCATGGATGCTTTGTTTATTTCTGCAGCCCTGTCTGTATCTAGTACTGCAATTATTGTAAAATTATTGGAAGACATGGGAAAAATCAAAAAAGAATCCTCTATCATGATTCTTGGTATTTTGATTGTAGAGGATGTAATAGCTGTCATTTTGATTTCTTCATTACAATCAATTGCATTGGTTGGAACTATATCTATAGAATCCATCATTGTAGTTGTATTAGTTGCCATTGGATTAATTGTAGGTACATTTACTATAGGAACTCGTGTAATTCCACCTCTAATTGATAGGGTTGCAGCAGCAGAACATCGCGAAATCTTACTACTTAGTGTCCTGGGTCTTTGCTTTGGTTATGCATTATTTGCAAATATTGTGGGACTATCTGTGGCAATTGGTGCATTTTTGGCAGGCGTTTTGGTTGCTGAATCCAAATCTGCTGAGGTGGCAAAGCTACTAGCAAGTCCAATCAAAGACATGTTTGTTGCCATATTCTTCATTTCGGTTGGTGCTTTGATGGATGTCTCACAACTTGAAAATTATATTTTTGTAGCAATTGCTTTGATTGCCGTTGCAACAGGAATGAAATTTGGAGGTAATATGATTGGAAACTTTATTTTCAGACAGAAACGTGGAAAGGCACTTCGTTCTGCATTTACTTTGGCAGCTCCTAGAAGTGAATTTTCTATTGTTATTGTAAAAGTTGGAGTGGATATAGGTGCAGTTAGTGCTTTCTTGTTCCCTTTGGTTGGGATAATTTCTATTGTTACTGCATTTATCTCTCCTTTATTGATGAAGGCTGGGGACAAAGTAATTCCAGC
>DAOWGL010000209.1 GCA_030637455.1 Candidatus Nitrosopumilus sp.
TAACACAATGCAGTTGGGAACTTTTCCAGTAGATAAAATAAATTATGAAGAAATTAGAGATGCATTGATGGGATTTGGATTAACTCCAAACCAAAGTAAAGTATTCTTTTATCTAGGAAAGATAGGGGCAAAAACGGCCTCAGACATTGCAAAGGCAGTCAATGTACCAAGAAGTGAAACATATCACTTGTTAACAGCACTACAAAACAAAGGAATTGTAGAAGCATCGTTCCAACACCCAATTCAATTTACAGCATTACCAATTAAGAAAGCAGTAAACCTACTAATCAGTACAGAAAGCGAACGTCTAAACAAATTAAAAAAATCAGGACCAGAACTAGAAGAGAAATGGGAAAAAGTTCCAAGGGCTACATCAACAATTGAAGAAGATGGAGAAGAGAAATTCAAAGTATTGCAAGGAGGGAACCAAGTCAACAGTAAAATTTTCGATATGATATTAAATGCAAAAGAAGAATGTAGAATCTTAGGTTCAGAAAAAGACTTTATGAAATTTTATCATGCAAACTTTCTTGATACATTAGAAGAGAGAGAAATTGATTACAAACTATTAACTCCAATTACAAAAAAATCAAAATATATTTTTGAAGATATCGATCAATCTAAAATAAAACAATTGTGTTCATCAGTAAAAGAAAACTTGTGCTTTTTGATTAAAGATGATGATGAAGTGTTATTCTTTATCAAAAATGAAGGTAACAATAAAGAAATGAGAGCAATTTGGACAAACTCTGAAACAATCATTTACTCCAAAGCATTATTGTTTGACAATATTTGGTCAAAAACAGATTCATCTGAGGTAGATAGTCAATGAGCAGATGTAGTTGTGGATACAGTACTAGATGTAAAGATGAATTCTGCGAACATTTAGCAAACACTTGGAATGATCTTAGAAATGTACACGATTTAAAATAATTAAACTAATGAATCATCATTAACTTCAATTGGTTTACGACCCATAAAACCAGAATCTTTTTCATGCCAGAATTTAATTTCAGTCTCGCCATATTTCCAACAGAGCCAAACTTCCTCTTCAAATCGTTTTGAAGGGAAATCAAGTAACCCTTGTTCAATACTTTTTACGACTACTCCAGTATTTTCCAATATTTCTACAGATTCATAGAATTTAGTAATTGCAGAATTTAGTTTTTGTTTTAAGTTTACATAAGATTCAAAGGAATTTGTAGTAGAGATACTAATTTGGAATTCTTGTTCAATTTTCTTTACTTCAGTATTTTTTGCTAGAGCATATTCAAATTTCTTTATCACATCAGGTAATGCAGTATTTGCCTCATTTGTAGTAAAAAATGTGAACATGTAATTTCTCATAAAGTAGAGATTAAAAATCTTAGGTGCAAATGTTGACCTTTGTCTATAAATCACAAATATCATTTCTCTCAAAAAGAAAATGCATCCTCACTATCCTCACCGACTCACTTTTGTTACTAAAAAGCGGTGAGGCAATACAAAACTATCTTCACTTGTCCTCACTAAACCATGAAGATATCTAGATGTAGTAAATGTGGAAAGTATGCTAACTAGAGTTTAGAATCCAAGGATTCCTCTTTTTTTTATTACAATAATTGTTCCAAAATATTTCTATCTGAATCAACATGTTGAACATACAAAATATGATCAGCATATCCAATCCAAATTTGAGTAGAATCATTTAGTTCATACACATAGATGTGGATTCCACTTCCAATATCATCGTGTGGATCACCAAATTTAAAAAATATCGTTTCAATGTCTTGAGATTCATTCAAAGTGTTTCTAAAATCATCAAGGGTTGGAATCACTCTACCCCCCATGTATGATGATGTATAATCTGAAACTATTTTTTCAGTAGGTATTTCGATCATCATTAAGCCTGATGCCATAACAACTGCAATACCTCCTGCAATACCAATTATTGCGATAATTACTACAGGCTTCAATAATTCCTCAAAAATTCTATGAACTTAAGCGTATTGATAGTTCTCAAAAAATCATGTTCTTAAATTATAATCATCAGCCTTTTTCAATTCTTCTTTTGTTAAAGATGGAATACCTATACGGTGTATTGGTATCATTCCACGACTGATGAGAAGTTCACGGTATTGCTGGAAATATCTCCCTAATTCTTCTTTTAAAAATAATGCATGGTCCTCAAACTTTTTGGATTCTTCAATGTTACGTTCATTTCTTAATCTTTGCGATTTAATTTCTACATCATTAATGATTTTTTGTCTTCTTTTAAATCCCGTAATGATAAAGTTTGTAGAAGCCATTAGAATTTACTAATTTACTTCAAAAATTATGAACTTAAGCCTATTGTCTATTCTCAAAAGAGTTTAGAATCTAAGAATTTCCTAATGAATTACCTTGACTTTTCTTTTTATAATTTTTGTATAAATTACGAATACCTAATCCTATTACCAATACCCCAATAACTTGAAAATACCATTCATTACCCGTTAGAAGTTGATAACCGCCGATGACAAGCATCGCAATTCCCCACACTATATTTTCAGTAAATTTTTGAAATGGGTTTGTGGTTCTCATTTTTTGTGGTGTGTCATCTATTTTTTCTATTTTTTCTATTTCTACATTACATTTACAATTTGGACAATATTTTAGATTAGGATCTAGTTCACTATCACATTCTCTACAGATATTATCCTCAACCATAATTTTCTAAATTTCGTGTGAACTTAAGCTTATTGGAGTTTAGAATTAAATTACACGAATCTAAGGAATTTCAGGATTAAATCAAAATGAGTGATTCAGAAATTCCATCTCGGGAAGAAATTATCAAAAATATGGCAAAACGCCTACAAACTCATCCTGAAGATGGTGAGGAAGTATTACTTCGAACATATGATCTTGCTTTTATCAAAGGAAAAATTCAAGGTGCAAATAGTAAATAATTTTCTACAAGAATTTTGAACTTAAGAGTTTAGAATCTATTTTCCAACAACCCAATCATAAATTACCTTAATTTGTTCCAGGATTACTGCATTGAGATTCTCAATCTGTTTTTTCAAATCTCTATTTTCTAATTTTAAATCAAGTATCTCTTTATCTTTTTCTTTAATTTCTTTTTGAAGAATTACTATTTCAGATTCTTGAGGCATTGATTTAATTTTTATGCATTCACCTGTATAATCAAGTTCTATTCCATTGGATTCCAATGTACATTGATTGCCATAAGTTCTGCCATCTACTCCGCAAACGGGGTCATATTGTTGTGTACACATCTTTTGTTCTGATTCCATATTTGTGTCTGGAACAATTTTTTCTTCATTACCGTGTGAGACACCACTAAGATTTTGAGTCTCTGCAAAAGCATTTGGAGTAATAGAAATGATGAAAAATACAAACATTATAAAAAAACCAGAAATCAGAATTTGTTTCAAGATTATTTTACGAAATTCTTCTATTTATAAAATTGTTAGATTATCAGAATTAATCGAGATTTCTAACCTTCTTGTTTTTCAGATCTTGCATTGCTTCCTCTTTCCCATTCGGCAACCCATTTGTTATAGAAAATCCACCAAATCCAAAGATGTAGCACGAACATTCCAACTCCTGCAAGCCAGATTATCCAACCTAACACATCATCATAATATTCAGATGCAACACTCAACACACTGGAAGGAATTCCCATTACAAAATAAAGAACAATTCCCAAAACAATCGCTTTTCTGAGTCTTTGTAATCCCCCTAAAACAAAAAGCCAACCAAATGGAATTAAAACTGTAATCAAATAGCCTAATCTTCTTCGCCTAACTGCAAAGGGAATATTGCTCACGATTATCCTACTAGGGGGCGGTAATGCTGATAGTGAGTTTGAAAACTAAGCTAAGATCATGGTTATTTTTGACAATTTAGGTGTGAGGAGTTTAGAATCTATTTTTTATTTTAGAACAGATCCAACCAGAGTAATAACAACGATTGCTATTCCAACCATTATTACCCATCTTGCAACTGTATTGGATAGGATTTCAGATAGTATCATAAGCGATTTTTCTTTCTATTGAATGAACTTAAGCATTTAGAATCTAAGGATTAAGCGTATTCAATACTAAAAGAACACCGAGAATAATTCCGGCTACTATGATAACTCCTTTGAATAGTGTTTTCAATAATTTTTTGTAAATGGTAGGGGTTTAAGCATTTAGAATGCCTGTGTGTATGGTTTATGACAAGCTCATATTCAACCTCTATACGGTTTTCATAGTATTACTGACTAAATTTTTATTTGTTTCAATTTTGCTGGGGATCTTTGCAACTTCTATTTCCATTTTACGTTCCTTTACATTTTAAACAACAGTTGCTAACTAGAGTTTAGAATCTAATGTACATGACAAAGACATTTGCATTTTGAATCACTACATAATTCATGTTTATTTGAAATACATTTGAAACCGAAATCGTGTAATGGTGTAGATATCCAAAAACTATTCTTTGTTGAATTTTGTGAATTTTGATTTTTCCCCATGTAGATAAAAAGATAAGATTATTCATATATCGACAAGGTAATCATTGTAGCTAATCGCAATACATTTACGAGTAAGAAAATAATTTTCTACGTCAATTATGAACTTAAGCGTATTGGGTATTTTCAAAAGAGTTTAGAATCTAATTTCTCCTTTTGATTTTTTTGAATAATTCATCTGTTTTCATGAATAGTTCAAGTAATTTTTCCTTCATTTCATAGAGGGATTTTTTATTTTCTTCCAACAAATACCACTAAATTCCACATCTATTCTTAAGTTAATTGTATGAACTTAAGCGTATTGTCTAGTCTCAATAGAGTTAGAATCCAATCAACATTTGGCAACAAGGGTTTAATGTTTAAAAAAATCAAGAAGCCAACTGTGCTCATCCTCTACGTAATGTCACCTGTATGTGTACACCAGTAACCCGATGGGAACTCTACATGACAATAGATTATCGTGTCAGCTTCCTTGATATCACTACGCATTTCTAAGATAAAACAGGATCCCTGAAATTTGGAAATGTTACAAATTAGAAAAAA
>DAOWGL010000060.1 GCA_030637455.1 Candidatus Nitrosopumilus sp.
AAAAGTGCAACTGCAATAAGAGAACATGCAGAAAGGAAACGTGCGATGGGAGAACCTTGTGTTGTAATATCTCCAGCTGGTATGTTAGTTGGAGGAAATGCAGTATATTATTTACAACAACTATCTTTTGATAGTAAAAATGGAATAGCTCTTGTATCGTATCAAGGTGAAGGTACACCAGGTAAAAAATTACTAGACACAGGAATGGTTTCAACTAGGGGTAAAGATCTCAAGGTGAAAGCAGAGGTTAAACAATTTCAATTTTCAGGACATGCAGACAAAAAAGAGTTGTTTGACATGATTAAAAAAATAAAAGGAAACCCAAAGGTGTGGACAGTACACGGGGATTCAGAATCATGTCAAATCTTTGCTCAAGAAATTCATGAAAAATTTGGTTTTGAAACACATGCACCTGCAGTAAATGACGAAATAACCATCTAAGTTGCAAAATAATTGCATCATAAATGTTGAAAATTCAATCAATAGTGGCCAAGTTTTTCTTTGGAGAAAAAATAAAGAAAATTGGTATGGGGTTAATGGACAAAATATTTTAAAAATATCCAAGTTGGGGGGTATCAAATCATATCAAAATACAAAAACAGATTTTTTTCGAAGAAGAGATAATATTGAAAAAATAATTAAATCAATTTCTAAAGATAGTGTTACCAAAAAAGCTGTAAAACAATATTTGGGATTAAGAATTCTTGAACAAGATCCATTTCAATGTTTGATTTCGTTTATCGTATCATCTAACTCAAATATTCAAAAAATAAAAAATAGTTTAGAAAAAATATCAAGTAAGTTTGGAGAAAAGGTTGAATTTGAAAAGCAAGAGTTTTTTTTATTTCCAAAACCAGAAAATCTTGCTAAAGCATCAATAAATGAAATTAAAAGTTGTGGGGTGGGTTATCGTGCTAGATTTATCATAGAGGCTGCAAATATGATAGTTTCAAAAAAAATAGATTTTGAATACTTGAAGAATTCTAGTTATCAAGATGCGAAAGAAAAATTGTGTCAAATTCCAGGTATAGGAAATAAAGTTGCAGATTGCATTTTATTATTTTCATTAAACAAGTTGGAATCTTTTCCGTTAGATAGATGGATGATTAGGATATTAGAAAAATACTATTCTGATAAATTCCAATTAGAAACAAAATCAATTACTCAAAAACAATATGAAATTCTTCATGAAAAAATTGTAAATCATTTTGGTCCATATGCAGGATATGCACAACAATTTCTTTTCAAAATGGAAAGAGAAAATTACCAAAAAAAGTGGCTGTAAACCCTTAAAATGGTAATTAATTTCTAGGTTTTTGGGCCTATGGCGCAGCATGGATAGCGTGTTGGACTTCTAATCCAAAAGTCAAGGGATCGAAGCCCTTTGGGCCCACTTAACAAAATTATTATTCTAATTTAGAAAGAACATTTTGTGAAAGATTTAGAATTTAAGTTAAATTCAACAGAGATTCATCCAAATTCTGAAATTATAGGAATCATTTTAGTTTCATATCCAGGACGATATGATGGTGTAGTAGTTAATACCACAATTTTAGATTCAAACGAACATATTATTTACAAATCATATAATGAAAAAAAAATATCACAGAATGTTTCAAGATTGTTCATCAACAAAGATGTAATGCCTGAAAATAAAGCAGAATTTACTGCAATAATTAATTTTGAACCAAATCAAGAATATGAAGTAAAATTTAGAGTGTCAATTATTGAACAACATAAAGAAATTGAAAGTCAGATAATATTTGCAAAATATTCTAACTAGAATCTACTTAATTCTACAGAAATAGTTCCTTCCATCCATGGATGAGGTGTACAGTGGTAAGGGACATCTTGAGGTTCAGTAAATAAGAATTCATAAGTTTCACCAGGTTTCATTACACCAGGTGAACCAAATTCACCACTGTAACTATCTTCACTTCTATGATCAGGAGTTACAGTATGGGCAGTGTCATCATTATTTTGCCAAATTACGTTATTGTTAATTGTTAACGCTACAGTAGGTTTGTTTGGAACATAGTTTGGATTTCCTTCAACTACAGCACCTGGAACAATTTCAATAATGAAATCTTTTTCAGGATGTAAAATATGATCAGAAACAGATGGTTTTGCCATTGATTCTGGAAGATAAAATGATGTGTAAAATACAACAGATGCAGACATTCCAATAATTAATGCAATCATTCCAATACCATACGCATGACTTGATGTGGGACCGCTCATAATTTTTTCACTCCATCAATATCGTTAGAACCAATATTTGAATTGTTATTTGTATCAACTCCCATATCGGCTTGAGTTTTTGGTATCTGTACTTCAGGGGCTAATTCTTTTACATCAGATGTTTTTTCACCTTCTGGGAGTTTACTCGATTCTACAGATACTTCAGGTTCTACTGGCACCGATTCCCGGTGAGGCGACCGGCTTTGTCGGTGGGTATCTATTTGGTGTTACCAGGGGATTTCTTTTTTCGAGTATTGCGCTAAGCATCGGTTCCATCATCAACTTTGGCGTGGGTCGTTTTTTGGGACGACGGTATGTGAGAAAAGTGATACCACCCAAATATATGGCGCGATTCGATACGGTTGCCGGACGGCAAGGTGTTTTGATCATTTTTATGCTGTTCGTAATCCCAGGGTTCCCAAAGGACTACCTGTGTCTGTTTCTGGGCCTGACTTCCCTTCCGTTCAAAATATTTTTGTTAATGACAACTATCGGCCGGATGCCGGGAAC
>DAOWGL010000062.1 GCA_030637455.1 Candidatus Nitrosopumilus sp.
AACGCAGTTTCTGCATTCTTTATTGCAGTGGGAATTTTCTCGTATGTTGTAATTTACACAGTTTGGCTAAAAAGAAGAAACGTATCCAATATTGTTATTGGCGGTATTGCCGGTAGTGCAGCAGCTTGGGCTGGGTGGGCAGCAGCTACAGGTAGTATGGATTTGTTAGGATTTTTGGTCGGTTTCTTAGTTTTCGTTTGGACTCCTTCACACTTTTGGTGTCTTGCAATGAAAATCAAAGACGAATATGCAAAAGCCGAAGTTCCAATGCTTCCTGTTGTAATTGGAATGCAAAAAACTTCAAAATTTATTTTAGGTAATACATTAATTTTAATTCCATACTCATTGATACTTTCATTTATTCCAGATGGCATGGGAATTGTTTATACTGTTATTGCAATAGTTTCTGGAGCATTGATGCTTGTATACCATTACAAATTAACAAAGAATCCTACATCTGAATTTGCATGGAAAGCATACAAAGTAACTGCTCCTTATCTCACAATAATTTTTGTAGCTGTTGCATTAGATGCAGCGTTCCATTACCCGTTATTCTAAAATTTATTTATCTACGCCTGGGAAACTAGCTTCATAATCGCTTTCAGTAGTTTCTTTAATCTGTGCTTCATGTTTGTCAACTGTTTTCTCAACTACAACAACTTCGATTCTACGCTCATCTTTAGTAATCCATGAGACTGTAATGAGGCCAAGTATTTCTAAATCTAAAAGAATTTTGTTGAATCTATCATCTGCAATTGCATGTCCGTCTTTTACAAGACTTTTAAAAAGTTCAACGTCCGTTAAACGAGTTGCTTCCTTAATTTTATCAAATACTGTATTTCTTATTGGTATTGCCATTTTTTATCCGTAGAATGATTTATCCCCTGACTTTGGTACCACGTTAGATATACTTTCCTTTATTGTGTTGTACCATTGGTCTACTTCTTTTGTGATTGATGGTCTGACTTGTTTCAAACTATTTGCAAAGTCATGATTTGAAATCTTTGATGAATTATTTCTCATTGCTTCAACTGCAGCTTCTCTACATAATGCTGCCAAATCTGCCCCTGAATAATTTTGAGTAGCTACTGCAATCTCTTGTAATTTCACATCGCTTGCTAATGGCATCTTTCGTGTTAAAATTTTGATAATTTCTAATCTTCCTTTCTCATCTGGTGGTCCTACATAAAGTACTAAATCTAGTCTTCCTGTTCTGAGTAAAGAATTATCTAAAACATCTGGACGGTTTGTAATTCCAATTACTACCACTCTTGATGAAATGCCTTCTTCAATTTCTGTAAGTAGTTGACTTAGAATTGTCTCACCTGTTCCACCTTCTCCTGATTTCAAACGAGCAATGGAATCTAATTCATCAAAAATTACTACACATGGGGATGCTGCTTTTGCTTTTCTAAAAATTTCTCTTATTGCTTTTTCAGATTCCCCTAACCATTTAGAAAGTATTTCTGGGCCTCTAACTAAAATCATATTTGCACCTGTTTCAGTAGCTAAGGCTCGTGCAAGCAGAGTTTTACCACATCCTGGTGGGCCATAGATTAAAGCTCCTTTTGGAGGTTTTATCCCCATCTTTGTAAACTTGGCAGGCTCTTTCATAGACATTATGAGATTATCTGAAAGTGATTTTTTGACATCTTCCAACCCTCCAACATCTTGCCACCATACTTTGGACCTTTCAACATAGAATTCCCTCATAGCTGTGGGGACGACATCTTGCATTGCATCGTAAAAGTCGATTAGTTTAATCTGCATTGATTGTAATACTTCAGAAGGAATTTTTTCTGTTTCAAGATCAATCTCTGGAAGATATCTTCTGATTGATTTTAGAGCAGCTTCTCTACAAAGTGATTTGATATCTGCGCCAGTATATCCATGTAATTCTGCTGACAAATCTTTAAGATCAATATCGTCACTAAGTGGCATTCCTCTAGTATGAATTTCAAGAATCTCTAATCTTTCATCTTCATTGGGAACTGAAATCTCAAATTCTCTATCAAATCTTCCTGGTCTTCTAAGGGCAGGGTCTATGCTATCTGGTCTGTTTGTTGCACCAAGAACAATAACATTTCCTCTGTCATTAAGTCCATCCATTAATGCTAATAGTTGAGCAACAACTCTTTTTTCTACATCTCCATATGCTTCTTCTCTTTTTGGTGCGATGGCATCAATTTCATCTATAAAAATAATACTTGGGGAATTGTCTTTTGCTTCCTTGAAAATGTCTCTTAGTTTAGCTTCTGTTTCTCCATAATACTTGTTCATTATTTCTGGACCATTAATTGGAAACATGTTGGCCTCTGATTCACTTGCCATAACTTTTGCAAGAAGAGTTTTTCCACAACCTGGTGGGCCATAAAGTAAAATTCCGCTGTGAGGTTCAATTCCTAATCTTACAAATAATTCTGGATGTTTTAATGGAAGTTCAACAATTTCTCTCATTGCTTTTATTTCGCGTCTTAATCCTCCGACTTCTTCGTATGTTACTCTGACTTTTCTATCTACTGAGGTTTCTGTCGAAATACTCAAATTTGTGGTACGGTCAATTTTGACTACTCCTTTTGGAGATGTTTTTGAAATTTTAAAATCCATAGAGTTTCCTAAAATCATAACTGAAATTTCATCTCCATGAGTTATTGGCAACCCTTTCAATCTATTTTTTACAAAGTCTGTGAACTCTTTGTCAACTGTAACTGCATCATTTACTGGTGTTAATGAAACTGTTTTTGCAAACTTTGATGTGACTTTTCGAATTTTTACAAAATCATTTAATGATGCACCGACATTTTTTCTTGTTTGTCCATCTACTCGAATAATGTCTGGTAATTTTTCATCTTCATCAACTGGCCAAACTACTGCACAACTAGACCTTGAACCCATTACTTCAATAATGTCGCCAGGTGTAACTTTGAGAAAATCCATGGCTTCAGGACCAATTCGAGCACGTTTCTTTCCTACATCACGTTGCTTTGCTTCACCAATTCTCATTTGCAAAGGCTCTTCTTTGCGTGTCAAAAAATCACCTATTTCATGTCAACTGACATTCTACTCATGTTGAGAACTTCAAACTCACTTACACCGTCAGTTGCTCTTATTGCGTTCTCTAAAGCATCACTTTGACCTTCTTTATCTTCTAAAACAAATTCTGCCTTGATGCATTCTAAACCAAATGCTAATGGTTCTTTTGCATGTCTTTTCATTGACATTCCTTCTGGTAATGAAGTTTTAATGGTCTCAGCCAATTTATCTAAATCTACTTCCATTCCTTTGGGAAGAATTTTTGTTATGAATAATAATTGAGCCATTTTCTAAGGTCCTTGAAAGTTACATGAGGAACAAGTATAGCTTCTTGCTGCTTCTCTGCAACTTTGACATCTCCAAATTAAATCTGCACCACAATCAGGGCAATTGAATTTTACACATTTATCATTAGGCATAATTGGTCTATGACAGCAACTACATGTTGGTAATGATATGGTAGATGATGACATACCCCAATTTTCTGTAAACATCATTTATACCTTCCTTAGAAATTATGCGTATTCTAACCAAGTAATTTTTTGATTTCTCCACCAATTAGAGTTTGAGCTGTTTTAATTGAGCCCTTCAATCCTAGTAATTTTACAATTGATCCCGTATGAAAATCAAAATCATCTTTCTCTGAAATTTCTTTAATAATTTCTGGAGTGATTGTTTCAAATAATTTATTGATTGTATTGTTATCAATTCTTTCTAAAATCTTTCTAACTAACAATTGTTTTTCAAATTCTTTTCCAAACCTTGTCATCCATCTTTTTTGATATTGTTCTAAATCTTCTTTCTTGTTTGTTTTTAGAAATTCTGATATTGCTTGCCCTGCATATACTCCCCCCATACCACTAGTGAATATGCCTCCAGCTGTTGTTGGTTTTGCTTGCCCGGCAGCATCACCTATAATCACAGTTTTACCTTCTACAAAATTTTTGATAGGTCCTTTAATCCAAATCGGTGCAAAGATTTTTCTAATTGTTGAGAATTTTCCTTTCTCTTTGAGAATATCCTCTAATGTTTCTGATACTTTGATTCCTCTTCCGGCAACTCCTACTTTCCCTTTACCATCTCCCGATGGGATAACCCATGCAAAGAATCCTGGATACTTTTCTTGATTAAAAATTACTTCTACTTTGCCTTTTTTTATCCAGTCTGCATAAATTTCATATTGCGCTGATGATAAAATCCCAGTTCTATCTTTATGGATTAAAGATGACACTCCACGTGCATCAACAAAAATTTTACAGTCTATTTTTTCTTCACTAGTTCTAACTCCTGTATCTGTAATTTCTTGAAAACTTGTCCTAACTTTAATTTCTGCACCGTTTTTTTGAGCTTGAAAAGCAATTTGCTTATCTAATTCTCTTCGGCTAATCTCAATAACTTTTTGTTTCTTTGAATTAATTGTAAAACTATCTCCGTTTGGAGAAGTAATTTCAGCTGAGTCTATCATATGATCAAAAGTTTTTCTAAATGGTATTACTCCTAACTCTTCCAAACCTACAATGCTGACTAATCCTCCACAATGTTCAGGTGTTCCTATCTCATAATCTTCTTCAATTACAAGTAC